>CAZOHX010000375.1:0-3882 GCA_964579315.1 uncultured Saprospiraceae bacterium | reverse complement strand
GCTAAATTTAAGAATAGCAAGGAGCGATGGGGGAATTTGGTAAATCTAGACTTAGCATAAGACAAAAAGAACTTTCTTATAAAAAAGAAGATCACAGCGTATTTTGTCAAGATTTTGGCAAAAAAAGCAAAAACATCACCCATCAAAAGCATATTTTGAATTTAATATTTTGTAATTCTTTTATTACCTTTACCCCACTACATCTGAATCATACACAAAACCCATATGGAAAAACAAAAAATAATAGAAATCATCAAAACAAAATATCACGACACCTTTGATATTGATGACAAAACAGGAAATCTTACTTTCAAGCCCAAAGACGGTATCCCCGCTTTTGAAATGATACTGGTTGAAGGTGGTGCGTATGTAAATGATAAAGGAGCTAAGGTAACCATATCTCCGTTCTTTATCGGAAAGTACGCTGTTACTCAAGAGCTATATCAAGCTGTGATGGATAAGAATCCTAGTAAATTTCAAGGAATAAATCATCCTGTAGAACAGGTTTCTTGGTTTGATAGTGTGGCTTTTTGCAATGTATTAAATAAACGTCCAATATGTAATCCAAATTATCTTTTTCTAACGCCTAATGGTGAAAAAACCACTAATATCATGGATGTTGAAGGTTTTCGATTGCCAACAGAAGCAGAGTGGGAATTTGCTGCACGTGGAGGAAAGGATTTTGCACATAATCGTTTGGAATATGCAGGTAGTGATAATCTGGATGCAGTGGGTTGGTATGATAAGAACAATGATTATGAAACTAAACCCGTGGGCTTAAAATTTCCCAATGAACTGGGAATCTATGATATGAGTGGTAATGTTTGGGAATGGTGTTGGGATTGGTATGATGGTGATTTTTATGCAAAGCGTGACACCAGCAATCCAGTAAATTGGAAAAAAGGCTCTCTCCGTGTTTTGCGTGGCGGTTCGTGGGACCACGACGCCGATCTCAGCCAGTTAGCTCTTCGCCACGGCCGCAAGCCAGGCAGCGAGAGCCATTTCATCGGTTTTCGTATGGTCTGGGGTTTTACAGTTCACCAAGAGCCAAGAAATCGAGCAAAGCACAAAAAGTGGAAATTTTGGCCGTAGTAGTGTAGGGACGGAACTACTCGGACGAAATTTCTACTTTTTGTGGTGATTATAAAATTGAAAAAGTAAAAATATGCAACAAATACAAATTTTCAGTATTCCTGCTTTTGGAAATGACGAGAAATTGGATGAGATGACTTTGTCTTGACTTTTGGGTTCTAGTAAGTGGCAGTCGGATGACACATTTGAAAGTTCTGCTTCCTTAATTTTTAAAATTGATATGATGAATTTAACACACAATGACTTACAACTTTTAGAAAACAATCAAGGCATTGCAGCAAGCAAAATAGTCAATGGTATTTTCGTATTTGATGAAACTACGCAAGATTTAGCTTTTGTGGATTTAACAGACCATAAAGGTCTAAAAGAGATACGTTTTGCTACACCACAACCCAATTTACGATATTTGGATGCTAGTAGATGTGGTTTAGAGGAAATTGTTTTTTCCAAGCGATGTGATGTTTTGCAATCTATTTATTTGCACCGTAACCAATTGACTGCATTTGATATTCAAGTGGAACTGCCCTCCTTAGAGTTGTTGGATTTGAGTTTTAATAAAAATTTAAGTACTGTTCATTTTAGAGCAACACTCCCTAAATTGATGTATTTGTATTTACATCAATGTGATTTACGAGATTTAGAGCCTTTGGTGGGGTATTTTTTGCGGGAGGGGTTTGATTTTAATATTGAGGAGAATGGGAATATGCAGAACCCACCTACAGCAATTGTGTCTCAGGGCAAAGATGCAGTAATTCGGCATTTTATAAAAATTCAAAAAGAAGGAAAAGCATACCTGTATGAAGCAAAGTTATTGATTTTAGGAGATCCAAGAGCAGGGAAAACGACATTAGTTAAGAAAATAATTAGTCCATCCGCTCTATTACCGCCAGAAGATGCAACAACAAGGGGGGTGGACTTGACTACTTGGGAATTTGATTACCATTTTGCAGCAGAAGGAAAACAACAGGTGTCGGTGAATATTTGGGATTTTGGAGGGCAGACGATTTATAAACAAACCCATCGTTTCTTCTTGACTCAGCGTTCTGTTTATGTCGTACTTTCAGATGGCGGAGCAAGTGAGAAGACAGATTTTGCTTATTGGACGGATGAAAGTCGAACTTCTGGGAAAGACGGTCCTGTCAGCGTTTTTATCAATGAGAAAGAAAATCGAAAATATACGGTGCCTTATTCGGATTTGCAAAAGAGAAACTCAGCCTTAAAGCATGATGTAGCAGTTAATCTCAAAGAAGTAGCCCTTGGTGATTCCGAACGTTTTAAGACAATTATTGAAATATTAAAGGATTTGATTGCTAGTTTACCACATTTGGGAGAAGCTGTTTCTGAAAATCAAAAGAAAATACGAGAAGAATTAATAGAGTTTGAGAAAAAAGGGGAAAAGATAATTTCTTGGAAAGAATATGTAAAACTTTGTGAAAATTTTGAAGAGCATGATACGAAAGGACAAGTAAGTCTAGCACAATATTTTCATGATATTGGTATTTTTCTACACTTTCATGAAGATGATATTTTGAGAAAATATATATTTTTGGATAAGCAATGGATTTTGAATGGAGCATATTTGGTGGTCGATAGCGGTGTGGTGGAAAAGGCAAAAGGCAAGTTGACTAAAACTGAGTTTAATAGTCTATTTGATAATGAATATAATGAATATGATGAATATCGTGCTGAAATTACAGCTTTATTGAAGCAATTTTCCTTGATTTATGAAAAAGATGGATATTTTGTAGTACCTCAACATTTGGTGCAAGATACTCCGAATCCAGCTGATTATTGGAATTCTTCGAAGAATGTAAGTTTCAGATATCTATACAAAGATTACATGCCAGAAGGAATTTTGTGGCAATTTATGGTGGATAATTATAAAAGTATAAAAGATGATTTGATATGGCGAAGGGGTATTGTATTAGATTTTGGAGATACAATGGCGGAAGTATCGGAGACTTATGGTAAAAATTTAATAAAAATACGTGTTCAGGGATTGAGAAAGACTGATGTGAGAGCACAAATTATCGCTAATTTAGATGCCATAAATAGCAAATTTGATAATTTGGATATTGAAAAAGAAGTACCCTGTTACTGTCATAAATGTAAGGAAAGTGAGCAACCAACACTCTTTAAATATACTAGATTGTTGAAAATGCAACTTAAAAATCGGAATGAATGGTGTGAAAATTTAGATAATGATGTATCTGTTGACTTATTATTGCAAGGCTTTTCAGTAAAACGAGAATCAGATGATAAAAGTATTTATTACATTGAAAATTATAACGAGACAACAGTTAAGGGGAATGGTAATGTAGTTGCTCAGGGGTTAAAGAAAACAAAACTAGATATGCAGAAAGGAGATACTGTAGTTAGTTCACAATCTAATGAGTATTTAGAAAAGGAATTTGCAGGTCTCCACAACCACCTAGACCAACAAGACGCCCAACTAGAAGAGATAAAAGCAATAGGAAACAAATACATAGATTTGTTATCAGAAAGCCAAATAGAACTCAAAAATCAAATGGATATCCTAATCGAAAAATCAGATAAAGCAGAAATGGAATCAATTCTCCAAGAAATGCATACCATGATGAAAGACCGACTAGAAAAAGACGAATTGGCAAAGATCAATCAACTTATCAATAATGACCGTACCGATATGGCTGTAAAAATGAAATTAATGATACCATTGGTGATTGCAAAAGCGGAAGTTGAATTTTCCAGAAAGATGAAAGTACCCCAAACGTGGCAAGAATTCAAGGCTTTATTTGTGAAAAGTAGCTG
>CAZOHX010000374.1:0-3882 GCA_964579315.1 uncultured Saprospiraceae bacterium | reverse complement strand
GGTGCCAAGTACTAAAAATGTCGTACCCCAGAAATCTTGGCAAACAGCTCTTGGAGTTGCAAAATCTTTTGGTGGTTATGAATTTAGTGTGGAAGGTTTTTATAAGCAAATGAAAAATGTCGTTTCTTATTTACCTGGAGAGAGCTTTTTGACAGGGCTAGAAGTGTTGGATGGGGGAGAGCAATCTACTTGGGAAGATAAAATTACCCAAGGAGATGGAGAATCTTATGGAGCTGAAGTTTTTCTACAAAAGAAAAAGGGAAAAACTACGGGTTGGATTGGTTATACACTTTCTTGGAACTGGAGACAGTACGATCGTATCAATGGTGGAAAACGCTTTCCATTTAAGTATGATAGACGTCATGATATTTCAATTGTCGTTACGCATCAGTTTAATAAGCATATATCGGCATCTGCTACTTGGGTATTTGGAACTGGAAATGCAATATCTTTGCCAGAGTCGAAGATTCCTGAGCCTGGTACTATCGTAGATAAAGGCGATAATTATTTTGGTTGGAATTCTGATTTTGAAAATCCAGGCGAGAAAAATAAATACCGTATGACCAATTTTCATCGATTGGATTTAGGAATCAATTTTACAAAAAAGAAAAAATATTGGACACGAACTTGGTCTATCGGCGTGTATAATGCCTATTTTCATAAAAATCCATATTTTGTTACTAGAACTAAGCAGAGAGATATAACAGGTAAAGTGAGCAAAACAGTTTTTAGTGAAGTAAGCATATTGCCATTTTTACCATCTATTTCTTATTCATTTAAATTTTAAATTTTTAACAATGACTAAATTCAATTTATTATATATTTTCTTTGCAATTATTGTTTTTTCAAGCTGTGAAGATGCTTTTAATCAAGTCGTGGAAATAGATATTCCAAAACATGAATCGAAATTGGTAAGCTATTGCTTGTTAGATGAATTACAAGATACTTTTCATATGGATATCTACAATAGCATTGGGATTTTAGAAGATAATTACGATAAAATTGACAATGCTAGTATAAATGTTACTGTGGACGGAAATACCTTTTCGCCTTTTGTCTATGATTCTACTTATTATTTTAGTTCTTTTGGTGGACATTGGGATCCAGTGAAGATGGAGTGGGTAAATGATTCTTTAACTGGTGGGGCTTATTGGAGTCCTAAGTTTGATTTAAAAAATGATAAAATAGATATCGAAATATCAAAAAGTGGCTATAAAACGATTGCTTCGAGTGCAACTATTCCGCCTAAACCAGCTATTTTGAATGTAGAATATTCAGAAACTTCTGACAGTATTGATATAGTTACTGGAAATATAATAGTGGAGTTTGACAATATTCAATCGGGATTTTATTATCTAGTTGCTATTATGAAAAACAGTAATAATAGTACCAATCATCAATTTAATCGATATAATTCATTGGATATTATGGCTAAAGATCCAAATTATCATCTCAAGTATCTTTATTCCAATTTGGATATTCCTTCTCAATATCTAACATTTGATGGTCAAAATTTTGATACTCATTTTAAAGCATCATTTGGTTTTAATGATTGGACTATTTCAAATGAGGATGATAAGTTTTTTATTCAGATTATAGCAGTTTCAGAAGATGTTTACAATTTTTTAAACGCCATCGCCATTTATTCTGATGCTGTAGATAATCCTTTTGCTGAACCCGTAGTGATTCCTTCTAATTTTGATAATGGATATGGCATTTTTGGAGTGACTCGTACCACGAAGGTGCAATTTAAGTAGATTTGCAATGAACTAATTCGATATTTAGAATTAATTTTAGACTATTTGACAGTTTTTTCAATCCATATTTTATCTTTGTGGCATTGAAAACTAAAATAATTTAGGATGAATTCTGTTGAGACAAAAGTAACCGTTGATGTTGCACTAAAATTGGGATTAACTGCCGATGAATTTGATGAAATCGTTAAAATTATGGGTAGAATCCCCAATTTTACGGAATTGAGCATTTTTTCCGTCATGTGGTCTGAACATTGCTCATATAAAAATTCAATTCATTGGTTAAAAACGCTTCCTAAAAAAGGAGAACATCTTCTAGTAGAAGCTGGGGAAGAGAATGCGGGATTAATAGATATTGGGGATGGCATGGCATGTGCATTCAAAATTGAATCTCATAACCATCCCTCAGCCATCGAACCTTTTCAAGGGGCGGCTACTGGAGTAGGGGGAATTCATCGAGATATTTTTACTATGGGAGCGAGACCTATTGCTTCCTTAAATTCACTCCGTTTTGGTGATTTAGATAATCCACATACTAAAAAATTGTTAAAGGGTGTTGTAAAAGGGATTTCTCATTATGGGAATTGTTTTGGTGTGCCTACGGTTGGGGGCGAAGTCTTTTTTGATAAGGTTTATAACCAAAATATCTTGGTGAATGCAATGTCTGTTGGAATCGTCAAAGTGGGGGAAACAGTTTCAGCATCTGCCGATGGTCCTGGCAATCCTGTTTTCATAGTTGGTTCTGCTACTGGAAAAGATGGAATTCATGGAGCTACTTTTGCTTCTGCGGATTTGACTGAAAATTCTGCGGATGACTTGCCCGCTGTTCAAGTAGGAGACCCATTTCAAGAAAAATTATTGCTTGAAGCTACTTTGGAAGTTATAAAAACTAATGCCGTCGTAGGTATGCAAGATATGGGGGCTGCTGGTATCACCTGTTCATCATCTGAGATGAGTGCAAAAAGTAAGACAGGGATGAAAATTGACTTGGATAAAGTACCAACTAGACAAAGCAATATGCTCCCTTGGGAGATTTTGCTTTCCGAGAGTCAAGAGAGAATGTTGATTGTTTGTAAAAAAGGGGAAGAGCAGAAAATATTAGATGTTTTTGATAAATGGGATTTAGAATGTGAAGAGATAGGTGTTGTAACGGATACGGGTTTTATAGAGTTTTCTGAAAAAGGGCAAATTGTAGCAAAAGTACCAGCGGATCCATTGGTTTTGGGTGGGGGAGCTCCTGTATATTTACGAGAATATGAAGAGCCTGCTTATATTACAAAGGTGAAAGCTTTTGATATAAATAATGTAGAAATTCCCCAAGATATAGTGGAAACGGCAAAGAAATTATGGGCACTGCCCAATTTGGTGTCAAAAAGATGGGTTTTTGAGCAATATGATTCTATGGTTAGAACCAATACGGTCACCACCAATCGACCTGCTGATGCTGCGATTACTCGGATAAAAGGTACTTCAAAAGCCATAGTAATGACTACCGATTGTAATCCTGCCTACGTGCATGCAGATCCGTTTACTGGAACTATGATTGCAGTGGCAGAAGCTGCCCGAAATATTGTTTGTGCTGGGGGAAAACCTGCGGCTATTACCAATTGTTTAAATTTTGGGAATCCTTATGATAAGGGGGTGTATTGGCAATTTGTAAATGCAATCAAAGGAATGACCGCTGCTTGTGAGAAATTTGAAACTCCCGTAACAGGTGGTAATGTTAGTTTTTATAATCAGAGTGTAACAGAGAACGGAACTGAACCTGTTTTTCCTACGCCGACTATTGGAATGGTGGGTATGATGGATGATTACCATAATAGTATGACACTTGATTTTAAAAATGAAGGAGATATAATTTATTTATTAGGTGAAATTCATAATGATATTAATTCATCAGAATACTTGAGAAATGTTTGTGGAGTAGAATTTTCACCTGCTCCGTTTTTTGATTTGGAAACGTCTTATGAATTTCAAAAAAAATTAGGAAAGATTATTGCTTCTAATACGATTGAATCTGCTCATGATATATCGGATGGCGGTCTTTTTACCAATTTGATGGAAAGTGCGATGGTTCGTAATTTGGGATTTGAAATAAATTTTGATTCTAAAATCAGAGAAGACGCAT
>CAZOHX010000373.1:0-3898 GCA_964579315.1 uncultured Saprospiraceae bacterium | reverse complement strand
CTAATCCAATATTTACTTTTTTCTTTTCACCAGATTCAATAGAAATGGAAATGGTTTTATTATCATAACCTACATAAGAAATGACTAATTCATAATCTCCTGCTTCGATACTGGAGATAGAATATTTACCGTCATAATCTGTAGCAACACCAATACTAGTTCCAGAAACCAACACAAAAGCGCCAATAAGCGGGTCATTGGATTGTAAATCTACAATTTTTCCATAGATGGATGCTTTTCCGTTTTGGGCGTTTGCGGTAAACTGTAGCAAAAGGAATAATAAAAGTAGTATTTTGTTTAATAGTTTCATCAATTATAACGTTAATACTTTAAAGAATATATGATATAATTTAGCGTAAATTATTATTCGTTGCATTACAAAAGTATAAGCATTAACTGCCCAATCTTCTGCCATTTTAGGAGGTTTTGCCACATTAAAAATCATTAGTAAAAAATGTGACACACAACATATTAATATAAAATTAATATACAGTTAAGGCAAATATAATAAAAATTTGTGTAAACGATTGCATAGATTGGACAAAAGCTAATTTGACTAGGTTTATAGTCAAGATATAACGCTAGGAAATTAAAGGATTATTTCTAAGAATGTTACTTTCTTATTCGATAATAAACGGCATTTTTCAAGCCATTACATTCATCTTTTTTCCAAAAAGTCATACCAATTTTCTTAAGTACTAGAATAGATGCAATATTTTCAGAAGCGGCTCGACCTATAATTTCAAACATTCCCAATTGAGTAAAACCATATTCCAAACAAGCTTTTGCGGATTCTGTAGCATATCCTTTATTCCAATGGTCTTTACAAAAGCGAAAACCAATATCAATCATTCCATTTTCATGCTGTTTCAATCCGCAAAAACCTATATATTGATCATTTTCTTTTAAAAAAGTACTCCATCTTCCAAAATTATATTTTTCATAATGATTATAATTTTCAATGAAAGATTTTGCATCATCAACAGATCTAAATGCTGCATCTCCTGTATATTTTATGACATCAGGATCAAGATTAAGTTCATACATATTTCTAGCATCATTTATGTCAAAAGGTTTGAGATAAAGTCGCTTGGTACTGATAATAATATTGTTCATTCTAAAAAGTATATTTAAATCCAGAATTAAATTTGTGGGTCAACTCTGGAGCATTTTCAGGTGCTCTAGAGTCATAAATTAGGCTAAAATTAATATTAAAATCAAATTTTTTAAAAAGCGTAAAAATCAAATTAGAATTAGTGGACAACCGAAAATCAGAAAAATTATTAAAAAGGGGTTGATAGTAGGTTGTGGATGATATTTTGGTGTGTTTATTAAGTTGGAAACCTAAAGTGAGATAATTGCTCATTCTATGATCCCTGTGTATGATATCATTATTAGATTCTTCATCGTGTTCATACATATACATCACTCCCAAATGTGCACCATTATTACCTTTTTTGAAAACTCTAATCCTAATACCTGAACCCGCTAAAGCTCGTAATTTGAGTAACAATTGCTCGTTGTACTGAATTTGTCCAAAAGCTTCCACACTATAAATTGGATTGAGAAGATAAGTATATCTAAGGTGTTGAAATCCTTGATTGACAAAGCTTTTTCCCCCTGCTCGAATAAAATCGGCATGCGTAATAGAGAGTAATATTCGTTTTTTATACTGAAACTCTAGTTGAAAACCACCACTGGCATTAAATACGAAAGATTCATTTTTATCCCAATTAAAAGCTAAATTAGCCGTTTCATGCCAAGATATAGAATCAGAAAAATTGGTTCGTCGATCTTCAATATTTACAATTTGGGCACAAGCCACAATACTTATTCCTAAGAATAAGGTAAAAAGAATGTATTTCATAGAGAAATTCTTTGGTTACTACAAATTACTAAAAATAAGTTAAAAAACCTAAGATTTAACTATATTCTTTCTTTAAAGTTGCTCCTGTCCCTGGCAAATCTGTCAAATGTGCCATACCATCATTTGAAATTTCAATTCCATTCGCAATATCATGTTTCAGCAATAAAGCACCATCCATATCTACATAATCTAATAGCGGCAGTAATTGTCCCACAGCCGAAATACCGATAGAAGATTCGGTCATACATCCTACCATAGTTTTCAAACCAAGTTTTTTGGCTTCCAAAATCATTTTACGAGCAGGTGTTAAACCACCACACTTCACCAATTTGACATTTACGCCATGAAAATGGTCTTTACATTTTACAATATCAGAAGGAAATTCACATGATTCATCTGCGATAACTGGCAAAACACTATTTTTGTACACATATTTCATGCCTTCCCAATTATTCGCTTTTAGAGGTTGTTCTATAAATTCTACTCCTAAATCTTTTAAAATTGGAGCATTTTTTACGGTTTGCTCAGGTGTCCAAGCGGTGTTTGCATCTATACGGAAAGGGGAATCTGTAATTTTTCTCAAAGCCTGTACAATCTCAATATCATGGTCGGTACCCAATTTGATTTTATACAAAGGCCAAGGTTGCTCGATTACTTTTTCTTTCATGACTTGCAAAGTATCAATAGCGATTGTAAAATTTGTTTTTGGAAGATTTTCAGCTTTGTAACCCCAAAACTGATACAATGGTTTATGAATAATTTTTCCAAATAAATCGTTGGCTGCAATATCAATAGCACAATGTAAAAAAGGCATATCCTTTAAATGTGGAGCAAGAAAATCCCAAAATAATTCAGGTGATTCCATAACGTAATTGGATAATAATGGAGCTAAAGCCTTCATTTTGGCATCCATTTGCTCTACAGTGATATTATAATATGGATTTTCGGTGGCTTCCCCTAAACCTTTGAACCCATTTTGTCCTAGTTCGACAATAAAAGTTCGCTGAATATCATGTGCTCCACGAGAAATTCCGAAAGTATGTTTGAGTTCTAAATCAAAAATATAAGTTTTAAAGTTCATTATTTTTTAGTTTAATCGAATGCTCAATATATGGAGTATCATTTGGGAATCAAAGGGATTTTTGAAAGAATTTTTAAAATAAATTGTATTTCTTTTTTTTAATTAAAATATTTTATTTATATTTGCAATGTTATTTACTGTTACGATAGTTTTGTACTGCTAATTTCAATCATTTTATATAAATCATCTAGCATATGCAAAGCGATATTCATAATATACACGATAAATTTTTCAAGCAGTATTTGTCAGATTCATCGATAGCGAAAGATTTTTTAAAGGCTTTCTTGCCAAAAAAAGTACTAAAGGAGATAGATATTGAAAGTTTGGAGATGAGTAAGGAAAGTTATATCTCCTCAGAGCTCAAAGAAAGCTTTTCCGATGTTATTTTTGAGTTCAAGAATAGCAATAAAAAAGAATCCCAAACCACAAAAGTTTCAGTTTTATTAGAACATAAAAGCTATATTGATAAAAATGTCTATTTGCAACTATTACAATATGTTACCAATGGATATATTGCTCAAGAGAAATCGAAAAAGTCCTTTCATCCGATTGTAACCATGATATTTTATCATGGAAGATACGCTTGGACGCCTCGAAAGATGATAGATTTATTTGAGGATATTCCACAAACTTTGAAGCAGTATATTCCGAAATTTGATGCTATTTTCATTAATTTAGGAAAGTTTTCAGATGATGAATTACAATCAATTGGCAATTATTTTTTGTCAGCAGCACTTTTGATGCAAAAATATAGCGGTAATCCTATCGAATTGGTATCCAAGGTATCCAAAATTTTTTATACATTAGAATCAGCTAGTTCAAGGAACTTAATTAAACCAATAATTGTTTATTTTTTGAATATTACTCAAATTAAATTTGAAGAAATGGAAAAAATAATAGAACAAATTCCATCATCACTAAAAACTAAAGTTATGTCAACTTATGAGAAT
>CAZOHX010000372.1:0-3904 GCA_964579315.1 uncultured Saprospiraceae bacterium | reverse complement strand
ATTGTTTCTTTTTATCTTTTTCAATATATTAGTATTAAGAGTTTTATATATTTACAAAAAACATATTTTATTAAACATAAATCATTCTGTGAAAATTTTTAGTTTTCATCCATTCATATAATAAAATAAAATATCTTTTGAAAGGAAGTCAGTGACCGATACACAAAGCCAACCCTAAAAATCCAAAAGAGCTAAAATTTACCCAACACCCTTGATAAATATTTCAAATATTTGCCAGTAATTTTAAATACTGGCGTTATTTTGATTTCTAATATTCGCCAATTATTACTAGCTTTGGCAGTGGCTAAATAAAATTTTTAGATTTACATAACATTAAGACAAACTGAAAATGAAGTGCATTGAAAACTCAACATTTCATACATAAGTAGTTGGACACATGTATTTCCATATATCTTTTTGATATATTTTGCCCAACTCTTTAGTAAAAATACTCGCAATAGCTAGGCTATTTCTGTGTTTTTTACATCGATTTGAACAAAATCTATCTAAAAATATACACATAAATACATATGTCCATCTACTTAAACCGTCAAACTACATACCTCCATAAACTTTAGTCAAACCATTATAAGCCTTGGATAATGCCGCATTGTAATTTTTTGCATTACCAGAATCGAGTTGTTTTGCTAAATCATCCGCTGCTTTTGAGAAATTGGTAAATGCCTTCATAAATGCCGTATGAGGTGAGTCCGATGCAAAATAATTTGGATTATTCTCTTTGAATTGCGTTATTGATTCAAATGCTTTTTGAACAGCTTTATACACTATTTGAAACTTTTCTTTATCCAAATCATCATTTTCAATCCCTAGGCAAGTCACTACCATTGATGTTGCAGCATTCATAGATGTACCTACCACAAATGCAGCCTGTTGGTCAGAAGCTAATTCATTTTGAACTGGTGGTTGACTAGTTTCCGAGGAAGTTGTTGTAGATGTGGGAGCAGGAGTTTCTTGGACTTGCTCTTCTTTTGCATTTACTTTGGTTGCTTCTTTATGTGTTTCTTTTTCAGAACTACAAGTCATAAAAAAAATACTCATGAATGCTATGGGTAAAATGTATTTCATCATCTTTTTTGATTTTTTATCAAATTTAATGATTTTTATGTAAAACTTGGGGTTCACTGATAAAATATTTAAGAAACTTGTTTAATGCCATTAGAGTGTGTAACCTATTTGGGGCTTCGTATTCTATTTCAATTATGGTCTCAACAAAATACATCATAAAATTATAGCTTTTTTTCTTTTTAAAAAGAAATTATTGTTATGCATTAGTCAAAACAAATTGATCAACTTATGAAATCATTGAAACTTATTGCCGCAATTCTAACTATTACTATTTCGTTTTACTTTTGGAATTATCAATCTTTCAAAAATAATAAATCCAAAATCTCAAAACTTGACAATAAACTAATACCCAATCAATGGTTTCTAAAACAGCGGACTTATCCCTACGATAAGATTGATCGAAAGGCATATTCTGATGCACTAAAATATAAACAACATAAAGAAAATTTTAGATCTAATCTCAGCTGGTCTTTCTTAGGACCCACTAATATTGGGGGACGGGTAACTGATATAGAAGTTACAAATACCAATCCGCCTGTCACCTTTGTAGGATCTGCTTCTGGTGGTCTATTCAAATTAGATAGCAATGATACTTGGGTTTCCATTTCAAAAGATATGGACTTGTCTATTGGTGATATCGCTATTGCTCCGTCCAATCAAAATGTGCTGTACGTTGGTACAGGAGAGCCCAATGCAGGAGGTGGATCCCTTACCTATGATGGGTCTGGTGTTTTTAAGTCTATTGATTCTGGTGAAAATTGGACCCATTTGGGATTACAAAATGTGGGTAGTGTTGGAAAAATAATTGTTCACCCCAATGATCCCCAAACTTGTTGGGTAGGTGCAATGGGAGTGCTATTTAAAAATAGTGCAGACAAAGGAGTTTATAAAACAGTAGATGGGGGAATCTCTTGGAAAAAGGTACTTTTTATCAATGATTCAACAGGAATAATCGATTTGGTCATTCACCCAAACCATCCAAATACTATTTTTGCAGCAGCTTGGCAACGATCAAGAAGTGAAGATGAAAGGAATTATGGTGGTACTTCTTCTGGAATTTATAAATCGATAGATGGTGGAGAAAATTGGGTGAAATTAAAATCCGAGCTACCTTCAAATATTGGACGTATTGGCTTGGCGATTGCTCCTTCAAATCCAGATATTCTTTATGCTGTCTTGACAAATACGAATACATCGCTTCTAAGCGGTCTGTATCAATCTCTTGATGGAGGAAATACATGGGCACAAAAAAATGCGACGGGTTTTATCGATGCTCCTTATATGTGGTGGTTTGGAAAAATTTGGATTCATCCAACAAATCCTGAAATAATATTTATGGCTAGCGTAAAAATGTTTAAGTCCGTAAATGGTGGAAATAATTTTCTGCCTGTTTTTGATAATGCTCATGCAGATCAACACGCCTTATCTTTTTATCCCAACAATCCTGATAGGATTGTGATTGGAAATGATGGTGGGGTAAATATTTCAGAAAATTCGGGATTATCCGACGATAAAATAAAGGGACTGCCTGTTACACAATTTTATACTTGCGAAATTAATCATTCAAAACCCGAAAGTGTGTATGGTGGTGCTCAAGATAACGGAACACTTCGTACTAAAAATGGTAAGCAAAATTGGCAAAGAATTTATGGGGGAGATGGATTTAGAGTATTAGTGGATCCTACTAATGATAATTATATTTATGCAGAATACCAGTATGGAAATATGGGTGTATCAACCAACTATGGACTTAGTTTCGTTCCAAAGAAAATTGGTAGTTTAAATGATAGAAACAATTGGAATACACCCATTGCTCTAGATCCAAATGACTCTAAAACGATTTATTGGGGATCTGAGAAATTATATAAATCTACCAATAGAGCTCAATCTTGGAAAGTTATTAGTGGTGATTTGTCCACTAACCCAATTCAAAAAAATCTTACTTTTGGAACATTAACTTCTATTAGTGTTTCTCCTTTAAATAGTGATTTTATTTGGGTAGGTACTGATGATGGAAATGTACAAGTCACCAAAGATGGCGGAAATTCTTGGACTTTAGTTTCTCAATCTCTTCCTACGAGATGGGTCACATCTGTACAAGCAGATCCACAAAATGAAGATGGCTGCTATGTTACTTTCTCAGGATATCGCTTTGGTGAATTTAAAGGTCATATTTACAAAACAGATGATAATGGAAATAATTGGAGTGACATTGGGGGCGATTTACCTGATGTTCCTATCAATGATGTCGTAGTAAACGCTCAAAATGATGACCTTTATATTGCAACAGATATTGGTGTTTTCCAAAGTAAAAATGGGGGGCAAATTTGGAATGTTCTTGGAAATGACTTCCCCAATGTAGTTGTATCTGATTTGGATTATGATGAAGATGCCAAAAAATTGGTAGCGGCTACCTTTGGTCAAGGAATGATGGCACTTGACTTGAGTGATGAAGTTGCGGTAAAAGATATTTCTAAATTTGAAACTCAACTTTCCGCATTCCCAAATCCTTTTAATGATGTGGTAAATATTGAATATGTTTCTAAATCTGTAGGAAATTGTACCGCAAATATTTTTGATAGCAATGGACAACTTTTATTGAAAAAGACATTTAAATCAGAAATTGGAGTTCAAAGTATTCATTTCAAGACCAATCAGCTTCATCATGGTGTGTTTTTTATAACCATTTTTAATGAAAATGGATGGATTGGAAATAGGAAGATCGTAAAATAGGAGTGTCAAAATGTAAAAATGTCGGATAGAGCCGTAGCTACGCTACTAGTCTTTTATCCATTGCCCTTTGGGCTATGGATATTGC
>CAZOHX010000371.1:0-3928 GCA_964579315.1 uncultured Saprospiraceae bacterium | reverse complement strand
CAGTTGATCCACTCAAATAAGTAGCTTGAGCAGATAGACCACTAGAAGACATTAAAAAAATAAGCATCAAGGATAAGCTGATTAGTTTCCCTAGGTTTTTCTTGCAAATCCGCAAGGAAAATACAGCATTTTTAATAAAAGAAATTCCAGAAAAAAGAAAATACTTCTTTGTTACAAATTCACGAATTGAATAAGTTCGAGGGATTAGCTTTTGCATAAAAGCTAATCGCCCATTGGGAGATTGAAACATTGTTTTTTGTTTTTTAGGGTTATAATCACATTAAAAAATGCAATCACTTAAAATATACCATTTTTGGTGTATCACATATATTAGTGCAAAATAAGTGCCAAAATGGAACAAAAAACAAGAAATTAAAGAATAAAGCTTGTATTTAATTGTATTTCAATTAATTATGAATAATAAAAAAAAGCAACCATTATTTTTATAATGATTGCTTTTTTAAGAAATAGGGAAAAAGTTAACTATTCACTATAAATAACTTCCACATTTTCTGAATTCACCACCACACGTATCTCTGTACGTCTATTTTTTTGATGACTATTTTCATCACAAACATCACAATTAACTCTCGGAGCTAATTTTCCTTTGTGATCCAAAATGATACGGTTGCTTTGAATACCTTTTGCTACTAGATAATCTCTAGCTGCATTTGCTCGATTAGCGGAAAGTCTTTCATTATAAGCCTTGTTTCCACGCTTATCGGTGTGACTAACCATTTGAATCGTCAAAGTAGGATATTGTTTCATGATAGAAGCAAGATTATCCAATCGAGTAGCTGCATCTGGACGAATATTGTATTTATCATAATCATAATATATATCTTGGATTACGATTTGGGGTTTAGATACTACTTTTCGGATTGGAGATAATTTAATTTTCTTATTTACATTCTTACAACCTGAAATTGATATTTTTCCCTTATCGTCAGAAAAACCACTTTTGGTAGTATGAAGTTGATAATTACAACCACATTTTGCTTCTAGCTTAAAATGACCATTTTTATCTGTATTTAAATTTTTTGTTCCAGTCAAACAAGAACTGGTAATTTTAACAGATGAATTTTTTAATAACCGGCCATTATCTTTATTTGAAACCACTCCTTCTATCCAAACAACATTTTCTTTCAACGTAATACAGCTATTGTCATTTATTAAATCCGAACCCGATATGGTTTTTGTTACTGTTTCATAACCATCTTTTGAAGCAACAACGGTATAACTTGCTTTTGGAAAGACAGTAAAATTCGTCTTTCCCCTAGCATTTGTCATCAAGTTAGATTTATCCAAATTGACTTTTTCAAAAATCATAGCACCTAAATCTTTCATTTCAGGTTTTATAATAATATTGGTATTTGATAGCATTTGACCTGCATCATCTTGGGTACATAATTCAACATCTTTTGCCATTGAAGTATAATTCCATTTGTAAATATCATCTTTACCTTCTCCCCCATTTCTATCGGATGAAACAAATCCTGTGACACCATCACTTTTTACTGCAAAACCAAAATCATCTGACGTTGTATTAATAGGACTATCCAAATGAATAACTTTTCCAGATTGCATTGGAAACGCAAAGACATCTAGACCACCCATTGAACCATGACCGTTTGAGCTAAAGAATAGCACATTATTATTGTCGATAAAAGGAAAAACTTCATTTTCTGCAGAATTGACTATTGGTCCTAAATTAATAGGTTCTCCCCAATTTTGATTTACATAAGAAACAGAATATAAATCCATTCCCCCATTTCCACCAGGACGATCAGAAGAAAAGTATAGCACATCTTCAGCAGAAGCATATACAGGATGCATGGTAGAAAAATCATCACTACAAAATGGCAATTCTTCCAATGCGGACCATTTTCCATTTTTTAAGGTAGATTCATATAATTTTACTACGATTGATTCATTATCATTTTTTCCATTCGCATTGGATCGAGAAATAATCATACGATCATTGGCAGCATTGAATGTTGGTACACCATCGTGGTATTTACTTTTTGCATTTCCCCCCATTAATGTAGGTGTAGAAAATCCACTATTGGTTTCTTTGGCATAGTAAATGTCTGAATACCCCCCTTTGGTTACAGGATCTGTACAAGTAAACGGGCTTTTTCTTCGATTAGAGGAAAAAACGATTCCATCATTGTAGAAGGATGTTCCAAAATCTAGATATTGAGAGTTTATGGATTTGATATTATCCACTTGGAATCCCATTTTTGAATCACTTTGTGCATATGACAAACCTGTCAAAAGTGATAAAATAATTATTAATATATTTTTCATTGTTTATTAATTTTAAATGATTACTTTGAGAAAAACATTGGAATAAATTCCAATATCCATTATCCATTAGAAATATCTCAAATTCACAATATCACAAGATTCACAATTTAAAGAATAACCCACTAGAATTTCGAAACTACCTGTCGTTTGTTTATTCAATTCAGAAGCCGTTAAATCAATAGCGGCACCTGCTTTTAAGCCATTTTTAAACATATATTGGAATAAAACACTTACGGCATCTTCATATCTATAACTCAATCCTGCTAAAAAAGTATCATTGAAAATGAAATTTCCATTCAATTCAAACTCGAAAGGCGAATTTCCATTGATACTCACTAAAGCTGCTGGATGAAATTTTACTTTTGGCGTTACGTTAAAGACATATCCAGTTAAAAGATAAAAACTATTCATTTTTCGAGTAAAATTATCTTCCAAATACAAGCTATTGCCCAATAATCTTGGCATAGAAAGACCTGCATAAAAATTATCCGTGTTAAAATACAAACCTGCACCAATATTAAATGAAGTTTTGGATTTCCCATTCAAATTTGCATCTACCCGTTGATTGGGGTCAGCCAAAGACCAATTGTAAGAAGCACTTTCAAATCTAGGCATTATCCCAAAAGCAATATTTGATTTATCAAATTTAATTCTATATGCGTAGGACAAATCAATAGCCGTAGTATTGGTCAAACCAATTTTATCTGAAACGATATTGACACCTAGCCCTGCTCTATCATGCTGGATAGGCATATTAGCATATACTTGCAAGGTTTTTGGTGCTCCTTCAATGCCAGACCACCATTGATTTCTATAGATTGCTCCAGCATCTAGTCCACCCTTTACGCCTACTACTCCTGGATTATAACTTTGCTTGTTAAAAACAAAATGAGTCAATAATGGATCATTTTGAGCGTTTGAAATATTTAGAAGCCCCAATAAAGCGACCAAAAACACTCCAATCTTTAAATTTATTATATTTTTCATAATATTGATTTTAAATATTTTGACAAAATCGAGTTTCTAAAATTACTCGATTTGTCAAAACATATTTTTTAAATTTTATTGTAATTATCTGACAATTGTAATGAAACCTTTTAATACCGCATCACTATTGGGGTCTAATTTCAGAAAATAGAAATAAGTTCCAGCTGGTACATCTAAATCTTTGTGAGTTGCTTTCCAAGAATTGTCATAATTTTTCTTTTCATAGACAACATCACCCCATCTATTGTAGATTTTTAATTCATTATTTGGATATTGACTAATACCTGCAATAATAAATTCATCATTTACACCATCACCATCAGGCGTCATTACATTGGGAACATCAAATTCAGTATTCTCGATAGTCAAGAAAGCTGTTGCTTCATCACAAAGCGGAGGCATTCCTGTATCACAAATCATATAAACAAAAGAATCCATTCCAAAGAATCCCGGATTTGGTGTATAAATATATGATCCATCTGCCGAAACGGTTACTGTACCATTTTTAGGTCCATCAACCAAAGTGACAGTCAAATCATCTCCATCAGGATCAGAATCATTATCCAAAAGTACATTTCCTGATAATGGAATATCGTGATCATCAACTGCTACTGGTGGATGATTGATTGGA
>CAZOHX010000370.1:0-3937 GCA_964579315.1 uncultured Saprospiraceae bacterium | reverse complement strand
CTATGACAATTTACACACCATCCCATGGATAATGGAGCATATTGCTCTACCACTTCCATCTCTTCTATTTTTCCATGACAAGTTTGACATTCCAACTTACCCACAGTTACGTGCTGAGAGTGATTATAATATACATGATCTGGAAGACTATGAATTCTTGTCCAAGGAATTGGACCACCCACATGTTTTTTGACATCTGTAGTCAAAGAATGCTTTATCGCTTTCCATTGCTTCTTTGCTACATCATTACTTCCATCATTATTGGTTGCAATCCATTTTTTATAGATTTTGGCAACATCCGCCATATCCATATTTTCATAATTGTCTATATATTTTCCTGTATTTGGATTAAATCCTATGGATGCGTAAATCTTAGTAATTTCACCTGTTCCAAACTTACTTCCCTTTTTCACAGCTGCATGACAATTCATACAAGTATTTGCAGAAGGAATTACAGAATGCTTACTTCTTCTCGCACCGTCATGACAAAACTTACAATCAATTTTTTGTACTCCAGCGTGAGTTTTATGAGAAAATTTAATCGGCTGATCAGGTTGATAACCTTGTTGACGTCCGATGTTCATTGCACCATTTATTGTGAAATATCCACCAAAAATCGTTGCCATCAATAAGACCAAACCAATAAAGTTTTTACCAGTAAAGACATCTATCAATGAAACTCTAGAAGGGGATTTCCCTTGTTTTACATCTACAGTTTGTTTCAATTTACCATTAACCATAAAAAGGATAATCGAAAATATGGATAATAAAGCTAACAATCCTAGATACATCCAATTGGTTCCTCCTGTATCCTTTGCATCTTTACCTTCCGTAGCAGCAACAACCTTTTTCTTGCCATAAGTTCCAGTATAGACACCATCAATATATGCTAAAATATGATCAATCTCTTCATCTTTTAAATTTGGAAACCCCGTCATTGGGATTTTATTAAACTTATTAAAAAGATCATTGGTATATTTATCTCCAGACTCAATAACGGATGTAGAATTTCTTATCCATTTTTTCAATAAATCTTCTCGACCAGCCCAACGTTCTTGAACGCCTCCTAAGGCAGGTCCTGTCATTTTGGTTTTCATATCCTTGCTATGACAAGCCGCACAATTATTTTTAAATAATTTTTTACCAGCGTCCATTGCAGATTTATCACCACCTGATGCAGCTACTGCTCCACCTTCTGTTTTAGCCGCAGATTTTGCTGCTCCGTAAGTTCCGTCTGAAACTTGCTTGATATAGAGAAGGATATCCTTAATATCATCATCACTTAAATCAGGATTTGGAGTCATTGGGATTTTATTATTATCCTCAAATAACTTATTCGCATAAGCATCTCCTGAATCAAGTACTTTTTTAGGATCTTTCACCCATTGAATCAATAAATCTTCTTTACCTTTCCAACGATCAGAAACACCACCAAGACCTGGTCCAACCAACTTGGTTTTCATATCCTTTGCGTGACAAGCAGCACAAACATTTTTAAATAGTGTCTTCCCCTTCTCAACATCCTGTGCTTGTAGAGAAAATGCAAACAGGAAACTCGCTATAATAATGACAAATCTAGTTGTCAATGAGTTTTTCGTCATGCTATTATACATTTTATAAAAAATTAATTTCAAACAATAATTCAAAAAATTTTGAACTTAGCCGCAAATTTAATCATCTAGTTAAAAAAATTAACATTTTCAATCACAAAAAAAACTATTTAGAGAAATTCTAAATAAGCTAAACTGCGACCTTCCCCTTTATAGGAGGATAAGGATCATAATTTATTAATTCAAAATCTTTATAGCTAAAATCAAATATATTTGATATTTCTTCGTTCAATTTCATTTGTGGTAGCGTTTTTGGAGTACGAGATAGTTGTAACTCAACCTGCTCTTTATGATTGTCATAAATATGAACATCCCCAAAAGTATGGACAAAATCTCCTAAGCCCAATTGGGTGACTTGTGCAACCATCATCGTCAATAAAGCATAGGAAGCAATATTAAAAGGAACACCTAAGAATACATCTGCCGATCTTTGATACAATTGACATGACAATTTTCCATCCGCTACATAAAATTGAAAAAACGCATGGCAAGGCATCAATGCCATTTGATCCAATTCACCCACATTCCAAGCACTTACAATTATTCTTCGAGAATCTGGATTATTTTTTATCTGTTCTATAGCCGTAGTAATTTGGTCGATGGTGGTACCGTCAGGTTTTGTCCAAAATCTCCATTGTTTTCCATAGACAGGCCCCAACTCTCCATCATCTCCAGCCCATTCATTCCAAATGCGTACACCATTTTCTTGCAAATACTTCACATTAGTATCCCCCTTCAAAAACCACAATAACTCATGAATGATTGATTTAAGATGTACTTTCTTAGTTGTAAGTAATGGAAAACCGTCTGCAAGATTAAAACGCATTTGGTAACCAAAGACACTTCTAGTCCCTGTACCAGTTCGGTCAGATTTATTTATTCCGTGTTCTTTGATGTGTCTCAATAATTGTTGGTAATTCTGCACAGTGAAATTTTGCCTAAAAATGATATTAGAAACCACAAATCTAATATCTTTGTTTCAATTTTTTAAATAATCAGTGAAAAATATGTCATATAAATCATTGTCAGATTGTATTAAAGACTTGGAACATCACGGTCACCTTATGATTATAAAGGAGGAAGTAGATCCAAATCTTGAAATGGCAGCAATTCACAATAGGATATTTAAAAGGAAAGGACCCGCCATTTTATTTCAGAATGTGAAAGGGAGTCCTTTTTCAGCAGTTTCTAATTTATTTGGAACCAAAGAACGCATTGATTTTATTTTTAGAAATTCAATAGATAAAGTCAAAAAGGTCATTGATTTGAAAATTGATATGATGCAATTTTTCAAAAAACCCATGACCTATATATATACACCTTTCACCGCTTGGAAGGCTTTGCCTATGGAAAAAAAGTTTGGAGCACCTATTTTATATGGTGAAACGACCATTGACCAGTTGCCACAAATCAAATCATGGAAAGATGATGGTGGTGCATTTATTACTTTGCCCCAAGTTTTCTCTCTCCCTCCCCATTCAGACAATATTATGGATTCCAATATCGGAATGTATCGGATTCAGATGTCTGGAAATGACTATATTCCCAATAAAGAAATTGGGTTACATTATCAATTACATCGTGGTATTGGGGTGCATCATAAATTATATAACGAAAGTGACCAAGCTTTTAGGGTTTCCATTTTTATAGGAGGACCTCCTTCTCATAGTTTTGCGGCAGTCATGCCTTTACCTGAGGGCATTTCGGAAATGACCTTCGCAGGAATGTTGGGTCAACGTAGATTTAGATATACCAAAAAGGATGGTCATATTTTATCAAGTGATGCGGATTTTGTGATTGTTGGAACGATTGATAAACAAAAACAAAAACCAGAAGGGCCTTTTGGTGATCATCTAGGTTATTATAGTTTGAAACATGATTTTCCTGTATTAAAAGTCGAAAAAGTTTATCATAGAAAAGATGCAATTTGGCCGTTTACGGTGGTCACTAGACCTCCTGCGGAAGACTCTAGTTTTGGTTATTTGATTCATAAATTAGTGAAAAAAATAGCCGCCCATGAATTTCCTGGAGTATCTGACATCAATGCAGTGGACGAAGCTGGGGTTCATCCCCTTTTATTGGTCATTGGGAGTGAGCGATATATGCCATTTCGTGATCCAAAACCTGAGGAGATTATTACGCAAGCCTATAAAATACTTGGTACAGGGCAAACTTCACTGGCAAAATACCTTTTTATTACCACAAAATTTTCTAATGCCAATTTGGATATTAACGATGTTGAAACTTTTTTTATCCATATTTTAGAACGGGTTGATTGGCAATCAGATTTACATTTTCAAACAAAAGTTACCATTGATACATTAGAT
>CAZOHX010000369.1:0-3945 GCA_964579315.1 uncultured Saprospiraceae bacterium | reverse complement strand
TTTCGATAATTGTTTAATTATATCTGGTCCAAACTTACCTTCTAGTTCAACAAATTCAATATTAATTTTTGGATAGGCTCTATCGAGTACTTTCAAATCAGATTTTAAAGTCTCTGGAGCTCCGTCATCCCCTGGTGCATGTAAATGAACAATTTTTATATGGTTAGTATGTTCATTTTGAGAAACATAAATCATTACCTTGTTCAAGGTTGCTACATTATCCCCTTTGGTAAAGAATACAAATTCTTGATCATTAATCTTTTCAATGGTATTGAGAATATTCATATTCAATTTTCCCATACCACTTTGTATTGGTCTAAACACATATTGTACTAAATGCAGTAGTCCATCCAATATTACCGTTCTATTAAGCATCACTCCAACAAATATGATTGTAGGAACAAAATAGCTAAAAAATACGGTTACATTTTTACTATCTTGCAAATTCCCATAGAGGGCAACAAGTACGCCAGTAAAGGCGAATATAATTCCAAAGTAGGAAGCCTTTTCTGGTCTTGGAAGTTTTTTTCGTCTCATTTTTAACAAAATATTACCAATTACGAATAATCCCATAACGGACAAAAATGAAATGGTATAAACACCTGCCAATACAGTAACTACTCCTTTTGTGATATACAAAACTGAAATACTTAATGCCAAAAACGTTAATATAATTCTATAAGAAGCTCCTTTGCGATTTCTTTTCAAAAAGAATTGTGGCATAATTCTATCCAACGTCATCCTTTCTAAAAGTCCAGTTACCCCCACAAATGATGTCAATACGGCTCCACTTAGTACCAAAACAGCATCAACTGAAATGATCCATGCTAACCAGTTACCAGCAGACACTTCTCCCATATGTGCTAATAGTGTATTAGAATATTTTGCTGCAATTTCGGGGATTGGAACTAAAGCAATAGCTAAAAATGCCATCAAAGGATTAAAAATACTTACTACAATCCACATGTTTCTTAGTGTTTTTGGAAAAACTCCTGATTTTTGCTCTTCTACAAAATTGGCAGAACTTTCAAATCCAGAAATTCCTAGCATAGATGCTGCAAACCCTAAAAATATCGCATGTTTTACAGAACCTCCTGCTATCATGCGATTCCAGTTTTCAACCAATTCCGCCGTTCCATGACCAATTAAATAAATAATAATAGCGGAAGTTAATATCACTAGTGAAATTAAATGAAATAAGAATATACCTATGGCAACCTTTGCTGACTCACTTATTCCGTTGATCGCCAATAAGGCAAAAACAGTAAGTAGCCCCATAGCTGCAACATCTACCCATTTTAGCCAAAAGCCTGGTCCAAAAACGGGCTGGTGTAATACATGCACAATTTCTGCTAAATAATGCATTGCTTCTGCTCCAGAAATTACAGCTGTTGCCATATAAGAGAGCAATGTCAATGACGCAGCAAGAGATGCTAGTTGCTTCGAAGTAGTATTTAAAAGTGCATTGTACGCTCCTCCATTTAAGGGTAAGGCTCCAACAACTTCTCCATAAATAGATCGGAAGAAGTAAAGCACTGCGGCAACAATTCCTAAAGTAATCCATGCATATTGACCAGCAAACGAAATCGCTAATGCCGATACATATAGTACGGATGAACTAATATCATTTCCACAAATGGCCGTTGCCTCAAGTTCATTTAATTTTTTATGACTCATTGTTTCGTTTTGATTATGATGTGTTTATTCTAAAATTTTCAACAAATGTAAAAATAATTTTCAATGATTGTAAATATCAATTAGAAATATTTCATTGCTGCATTGATTTTATAGTATTTAGAATTATATCTCTTGTAAAAACTCTATGGATAAATGGAATTAAATGGCCTTTATCTTTTTCTAATTGTAGCTTCAAATATTTTTTAGGAATATTTTGCTTCGCATAATTTACATTATTATAAGGTGCAAGATATGTGTCTTTTAACCCATGAATCATAAGAATAGGAACGGTCAACTCCGTCCAATGTTCGTGCAATTTCAATAAATGTTTTTTATGATTTATTTTTTCAAAAATAGCAGACTGAAAATCTTTAGGAATCAGGGCATTTAATAGGGGTAGATTAAATAATTTTGCATACCAAAATACTTGCTCATGAAATGGATCTATTACTCCTGCAAGAAAAATCACCTTTGATACTTTTTCGCGGTTTTGAATGGCCATTTCTGCCGCAATAGGACAACCATAAGAATGCCCTACTAAAATTAGACGTTTGTATTTACCCGCATTATTAATCACTTTCATTAGGTCTTTTGCTTGTCGTGAAATATTTTCAAAATATTGACTAGAATTACCATATCCAGGTCTATCAATGGCCATTAATTTTGCATTTTGCAGTAATAAGGTGTCTGATAAATATCTCTTAAAATCCATGCTTGAACCTGGTGCACCATGAATAAAGCATACTAATATACTGTCTTTAGTAAAAGAATTAGTCGTTGAAATAACTTGAAGACTATCTTGTCCAAACGCAATACTTGTCAATTGAATAGGAACATGCTTCTCATGAAAAAAAGTCAGAATTTGCTTTTTATTACGTTCAAATGGATTGTAAATGAATTTAAAAATTAATAGCAATAAAAAAATAAAAATTACTAACCCACCCAAAATTCGTTTGAGCCATTTGATCAAAATTGGCATACTCATATTTATTACCCAAGCTTTAAAAATATAAAGATAGTAATATTCTAAACAAAAAAAGTGAGCTCCTTGGAGGAACTCACTTTCGCTTGTACAAAGACAAATTTGTTCATAGGATTATAACTGGATTAGTTGTCATCGTCTAATATACAAACTGGAAAAAGGAAAACAAACCTAAATTAATTTGTTTCTTTATTTTACAATACAAAGTTAGAACAATTATGGATAAAAGAAAATAACTACTTATCGGTATTTTTCATATATTTTATTTTTTATTGTCACTCAATTTTTGACAGCTGTTCTCGGTTTGAAAAACGATTTATACGAAAAACATAAATTTAAACTTCTCAACGACAATATAGATCTGCACAACTAAAATTATTAAATTTTCATGGATAATTTCTTCAATCCAAAGAGATTTCAGTCAATTATTCATAGTAAGCTGACAATTTATAGTATGTTTGCACCAAAATCTGCAATATTGTCACATTTTTTCAATTGGCACATGCCTTGATGATAGAACAGATGTATAAAACGAACATTTTTTAACTAAAAAGAAGTAATTTATGAAGCCGATAAAAGATCGTGTGATTATTAAGCCTGCTCCAGCAGAAACAAAAACATCTGGAGGTATTATCATTCCTGATACGGCAAAAGAAAAGCCACTCCAAGGAGAAATTATTGCCGTTGGAAAAGGAAAGGATGGTGAAAAAATGACTGTTAAAGTTGGAGATACTGTCCTTTTTGGAAAGTATGCGGGTCAAGAATTGACCTATGAAGGAGTTGATTATTTAATCATGAAAGAAGATGACATTTTAGTGGTCTTATAATTTCATTGTTTAATAATCGATTATAATTAATTTGATAACATAAAAAAACAACAAAAATGGCTAAAGATATTAGCTTTGATAGAGAAGCAAGAGAAAAACTAAAGAAAGGAATTGACATTTTGGCAAATGCCGTTAAAGTAACACTTGGACCAAAGGGGCGTAATGTGATCATACAAAAGAGCTTCGGTGCACCTTCTGTAACTAAAGATGGAGTGTCTGTGGCTAAGGAAATTGAATTGACTGATCCTGTCGAAAATATGGGTGCTCAAATGGTGAGAGAAGTAGCATCAAAAACTGCAGATGATGCAGGTGACGGAACGACAACCGCTACTGTATTGGCTCAAGGTATGATTACTGCAGGACTTAAAAATGTAGCTGCTGGAGCGAATCCGATGGATTTGAAAAGAGGAATTGATAAAGCGGTAAAAGTAATAGTAGGAAGGTTGACCGAAATGAAAG
>CAZOHX010000368.1:0-3945 GCA_964579315.1 uncultured Saprospiraceae bacterium | reverse complement strand
ACAATTGACGACCTACTTATCAACTCAAAGATAATTATTTAATTATAAGGATATGAAAAAGTAGTTAAATTTTTATGAGTGTGTGACAAATAATGAGAAATACGACTTTGCTGTATAACCTGAAAATTAAAACATTAAACGCTGAAATACACATGTCCACCTACTTTGCAAAAAGTAAAAAAGTTTAAAAAGTGCTGAAAAGCAAAATATTAAACGCTTTGGAATAGCGAATATTTAAAATATATATTGTACTAAATGCAATTGCTTCCCACATTTTGTCACGCACTCAAATAATTAAAACATATGAAAAACATATGTGGTTCTACACTACTTATTTATCTTCATCAATATCATAAACCTTATCTTTAGATTCCGTTTTTTCAACATTGGTAGTTTCCAAACGATCCAACATATCTAAACCTTGATTCCAAAAGGAGACAAAGGTGGGTTGAATTTTGTAAGCAACAGCCTTAACTTGAGTCGGATACTGCTGCATATAAGGATAAGTGATTGATGCTCTTTTTGTTTTTGCATCAATCAAATGAGCTTCATCACCAAACCAAGTCAAGACACTTAGTACCAAAATAAACACTCCAGAAAGCACCATTCCACCAATCACTTTATTCACAACATTGAGATGAGCCGACTTCAAAATACTTTCAAGTCCACGAGCGACCATTCTTATCAAAATCATCGTGATGACAAAAGACAATAAAAACCCTGCAATAAACATCAAAGGATTGGTCGAATTAAACAAATCAGACAAAAAGTCTGTCATATTTTGTGCAAATTTAAATGCGATTAATAAACCTATAAAAATAGATCCAAATGTAAAAACTGTTTGAATAATTCCACGAGAATATCCCATGTAAAATCCAAATAAAGCCATAATTACAAATATTAAATCAATTACCATGATACATTATATTTATTTCTACTATAACAAATAATACAAATATTTAGTTCAAATTATTCATACCAACTTGCATACAGAATATAATTATTTGCAATGCGTTCAATATTGTGCTTAAAGACATCTTCTGAAATTTTCTTTACCTTTTTAGCAGGCACACCCGCATATATATAACCCGATTCGCAAATTGTATTTTCTAAGACAACAGATCCAGCAGCGATTAAGCAATTTTCATGAATCACAGCATGATCCATAATGATTGCTCCCATTCCAATCAATACATTATCATGAATAGTACACCCATGAACTATTGCACGATGCCCAATGGACACATTATTTCCAATATTGGTTGGTGCTTTTTGATAAGTACAATGGATAATTGCACCATCCTGAATATTGACCTTATTTCCAAGTCGAATTGCATTGACATCGCCCCGAACAATTGCTTGAAACCAAATACTACACTGATTTCCAGTAATCACATCTCCTATAATCGTAGCATTTTCAGCAAGATATATGTCGTCTCCAAATTGGGGAGTATCACCATTTGTAGTCTTAATTAGTGCCATTAGATTGAATAGTTTTGTTGAAAGAAAAACGAATAGGTCGTACAGTAAAACCAGCTTTTTTAAGCAATGCAATAATTCCAAAAGAACCACCTAAATGCCCTGCACCTACCGCAAACAAGGTTGGCAACTGTGTCATTTGAGCTTTCATTGTAGGTATCCATTTTTCGTTTCTATTTCTTATCAATAAATTTTCATAAGGTCTAAATTCATTCGAAGAAACAACCATTTTACTCATGCTTTCAATATCCTGAGATTTATATAATCGTACCATCTCGTTAAATTCATTGGATTGAGTATCACCATCAAAAGAAGACATCATCATTTTGGCTTGAACAGGATAAGGGATACTATCAAACATACTCATCTGAAAATCTAAGGTCTCCAATCCATTCATTTTTTTACTCATTTTCTTTGTCATTTGCATAATTCTCATTTCATAAGACGCCATAGCTTCCTGACTAGAATTGGATAAATCGGTAGAAAGCATAACGGATAGAATCATGGGTTTGATACGTTCAACCATATACAATGGCAAGCCTATTTCATCAAAACGAGCTTCTACCTTCTTATAATCTTCAGCAGACAAAAGATCTTTCAATGTAGTCCCATTTTCCATAACTGACTTCATCAGGATAGAAATCATATTATTTTGATCAGTCATTTCGTCCATATTCACCTCAAAAGTAATCTGCTCACAATGAGTGATTAAAGCACTCAAAGTATCTGGCATCTCAAAATCTTTTTGAGCAATCATATGAACAGTGCCAAAGACATAAGATGGAGATGTCAAACCATTTCCTGATACTTCCCAAAGCAGACTATTATGATCTGACTTTACGACCAACTTTTTGGTTTGTAAGACATTTTTAGAAGAAGGACATCCTTGGAAAAGAATCACTATCCCTAAAAAGCCCATAAATTTAAGTAGTTTCATAATTTGTTTGTTTATATTAATCAGAGAAAAATCGCATTCCCATCCAATTGGATTTATTAATACAGTTCTTCTCTTAAAGAACCCAAATGCGTTTTTTCACTGCATAGAAATCATTTGGTGTTTATATATTTTCATCAAAAGCATTGATCATATTTACCATTGTAGAAATATTTTCATAAAAAGCCTTAATAAGATCAAATTTCAAATTAGTTTGAAGAATGAACGGTTCTAAAATATCTTCAGATTCACTAATTGCGATAGCGATTTTAGTTTCAATAATAGAAACAAAAATATCTTTCTTTTGGATATTTCTAAAATTCACCAAAGCATCTTGAATTCTAGGAGACAACAAATATGACAAATCCGCATCATCATCTGCGTAAACTAAAAATAGCTTTTTAAAAATAGGATTATCAATTTGGTCAGTAACATTTATTCGCCCTTTGCTACAAAACTTCTGAATAGATTTCACCATAAATTGCCTATTGGCACTCGGAACAATCAGGACAGAGCCAATATTCGAAGGAATAGTACAATGCAAAAAGACACCATGAAATATGTGATTAATCAATTTATTCACATTGGTATTTGTAGCAAAAACTTCTGACATTTCAAACTCCAATTCACCGATTTTCCCCGAAATATAATCTTCTCCCTGAAATAAATTTGGTGTATCAAAAATTTGACTATTTTTAAAATCATCAATAGATATTGACTTTTTTGCGTTATATTTCAATTGTCCATAATTGATACTATCATCAATAAAGTCCAAGATTAAAGAAATAACTTGAGGTTTAAATCGACTAATAAATTTTTTAATTCTAAAAGAAATATACCCAAAATAAAAACCAACAGGAATAAGTAAAAAGAGCGTAACAGGAAGGATATCGATGTAAATTCCAACTCCCAACAGTACAAAAATCAAAAAAACTGCAGAGAAAAAGAGAAACAACAGACGTCTTCTTCGACTTTCCATTCTCAGAAGTTCTGGATGAATGGTATGATTATAATAAAGTCGAAAATCTTTAATTTCCTGCATTTGGAAATGTTTTTTGGATATAGAATATGAATACTATTGATTATAATTATTCCTCTACTTTTCCATTTTCTGTTTCATATTCATCAATAAATTCAGTAACAACTTTGCCCAAGATATCTTTTAAATACTGAGACTCTACTTTAGCAATACGCTTGAGTTTATTATATTTATTCTTATCAAACACAAAAGTCACTCGTTTCTTAATTTCACGCTCCATTTCATCATAATCAAGATCTGTTGTTTTTGAAATCAGAGCATCAAGACCTGTTATCCTAGGTCTATTTAATCTTCGAGCCGTTTTACGGCGAGATACAGTAGGTTCTTCTCTTTCCTCATGATTTACCTCCATGACACTTTCATTAAACAAAGAATCGAGATCTGAAGTAAAATTTTTATTGGTTCTTTTGCGAACAACTACCTTAGTTGGACGCTGAATATTTTTTTTCTCACGAGTTTTTTTAAGCAAAACACTACCATGATCCAGTGTGTT
>CAZOHX010000367.1:0-3953 GCA_964579315.1 uncultured Saprospiraceae bacterium | reverse complement strand
AATGGCGAATATTTAAAATAGATTTTGTTTAAATCCCACTTTTTGTCACGCACTCATTAAAAATAGAATGATTCCATTTATAATCACCAAAAGTAAGTTTGAAAACAGTCTTTTGTAATTCATAATGAATAATGAATAATTACTTTATAACGCGATATTTTCTAAGCACTTTATCGTTACTAGAAATAACCAATATGTAGGTTCCAGATGGGAATTTTGATAAATCCATCCGTTTGGAATATACTTTTGGCTTTTGATTTTTCAATTCATAGTGAAAAATCATCTTTTTGGAAGCATTAAACAATTTCCATTTGACCATTCCTCCACTGGTCACCTTATATTTTACAAGGATTTTGCCTGCATCATCTACTCCGATTTTCTCAAGCCCCGCAGCTTCCTTCTCATTTCCAACTTCAAATGTCGGAAAAATTTTCACTTTGCCTGAACTAGAAACTCCTTTTAACCGATAATTTAATTTAGATGGTAATTTAGTTTTAAAAGCATTATCCGTAAATAAATAATCCCCTTCTCCACCTTCTCCTTCGATCTTTTTAATCGTTTTAAATGGCAGACCTTGAATTGATTTCTGAATTTCAAAAGCGTATCCCTCGGGTTCATTTTTGGTTTCCCACTCTACCAACATCTTTAATTTATCCTGCTTGACTACAAAATGAGCAATTTTCATAGCCTTTTTCTTATGAGCTTTTGCTGCAACAATAGGAGAATCCTTTCCTATATAAATTACAGGTCCTGATTTTGGAGACCAAACCTTAGTTTTTAGCGGTAAAGAAAAAATATTTGGCGGCGTAACGCTGCCCACTTGTTCTGCGTTGTCTGTTTGAATCGTTCGGATTTCCATTCCTGAATTGGAAACAAAAATCAATTTGAACTGATTGAAACTTCCACTGGCTCTCGTCCATGGCTTATCATCATTATTTTTACGCAATGGAGCGCCCCAACACCCTTCGCCTACATACACCGTACCATGTGCATCATCACGTATGAAGCCTTCTGAACTCCCCTTTTTATTGGATGGCACAATTGGATAAGTAGATTTTACGACATGAGCATCCGATTCGACAGCCAAATCAAGACCATATTTATAAAATAAAGTTGACCAATTGAAAAGTTGATCATTTCGTTCAGATTTTTTGGCCGTATGTGGGCGTATGGTGAAGTGATATTGAGCAATTTTGTATTTTACATTAGATGCCGATTTCAACTCAGATTCCAACCATTCCTTTTGTGATCCACCAGACGCAATCATTGTATTTAGTGTAAAAACCTTTAATAAATCACCAAACTGAAGGGCATAAGTCACATCCTTACTAGGTACATCAAATAATTCGATAATGGTACGATTAGAATATTCATGATTGCCGCGAGTAGCCACAATTGGTGTAATTCGACCATCTTTAGAAATAATTGTTTGCCAATCATCAAACCACTCAATCCATTCTCTATCCGTATCCCCGCCAGTCATGTCACCCCCAAAAAGCACTACATTTGGTCTAAATTTTGAAACCAATAAATTTGCATTTCTACGGGCTTTACGATGATTTCGCGAATCTCCACCCGCAATAATTGACAATCTCTGATTGATTGGCGCCGTTTGAAAAAAGTATCTTTGACTAACTCCTTCGCTATCCTTAATCACAAAAAAATAATTGCTATTGGGTTCTAAATCTTCTAAACGAACAAAATGATTGTTCATACCCTTAAATTTAACTATCTTATCGGGTGTTTGCTTAAAAGAATAATTATCGATATTTTTTCCATAATCAACCAGCCCATAATACAATACAGGATCTGTACCCGATACTTGATCCCATCCAACCACCATAGTTGTAGTTGGATCTGTTCTCCACATACACCGAAATCTAACTGCCTTAGCAGAAAGAAGTAATGGAATGGCAATTAATATTAATAAAAAAGTGTTTCGCATAATCCAAATGTTCATTTATGGCTGGAATATAAATTTCTCCATATGTCCGCAAAGAAGGATCCTAAATTTTAATAAGAATTAATCACCCATCTTCTAAATAGATTTTCTATTTTTGTGCCAATGTTATTCATAAATGCTTTTCAAGTGTAAAAAAATATATTTTTCATCGACTTTTATAAAACTTTAACATAATGCAGCAAGATACAATTTTATTTGATTTAATCAAGCAAGAATTACACAGACAACAACGAGGCATTGAACTTATTGCATCTGAAAACTTTACTTCACAGGCTGTATTGGATGCTGTTGGCACTTGTTTAACGAATAAATATGCAGAAGGATACCCTAAAAAAAGATATTATGGCGGTTGTGAAATAGTGGATCAAATAGAACAATTAGCTATTGACCGTTTAAAAGAGCTTTTTGGAGCAGAATATGCCAATGTACAACCCCACTCAGGAGCTCAAGCCAATGCTGCTGTATTTTTAGCATTATTACAACCAGGAGATACGGTTTTAGGATTCAATCTTTCACATGGAGGTCATCTTTCTCATGGATCTCCTGTGAATTATTCGGGAAAAGTCTATCATGCCACCTTTTATGGTGTAGAAAAAGATACGGGAAGAATTGATATGGATAAAGTCGAAGCCAAGGCACTTGAGGTAAAACCCAAATTAATTATTTGTGGAGCATCTGCCTATTCTCGGGATTGGGATTATGAACGATTTAGAGCTATTGCCGATAAAGTTGGAGCACTATTACTAGCGGATATCGCTCATCCAGCAGGTTTGATTGCAAAAGGTTTATTAAACAATCCAATGCCCTATTGTCATGTTGTCACATCTACCACTCATAAAACACTACGTGGTCCAAGGGGTGGCGTCATTATGATGGGCAAAAATTTTGATAATCCTTGGGGTAGAAAAACAAAAAAAGGCAATCCAATAAAAATGTCAGCCATCTTAAATAGCGGTGTCTTTCCAGGCATGCAAGGTGGTCCGTTGGAACATGTGATTGCGGGTAAAGCGGTCGCATTTGGGGAAGCACTTTCTGATGATTATTTGATCTATTCCCAACAAGTAATTAAAAATGCAAAAATCATGGCTAAAGCATTCATGGATAAAGGGTATAAAGTCATTTCTGGTGGTACGGACAACCACATGATGCTTTTGGATTTAAGATCAAAAGGAGTCACAGGTAAGCAAGCCGAAAATGCACTTGTACGAGCAGATATTACGGTCAATAAAAATATGGTTCCTTTCGATACAGAATCTCCTTTTGTTACTTCGGGAATGCGAATTGGTACTCCTGCAATCACTACTCGGGGACTAAAAGAAGCTGATTGTCTTAAAATTGTGGATTGGATAGATGCTATCATTATGGATATTGACAATGAAGCATTGATTGATCAAACTCGTCATGAAATTAATAGATTTATGAAAGGGTTTCCTTTGTATTAACTAAATTTTCACTATTCCAAAGTGCATAAATTTACTCAATTCAAAGAAAATACAGGTGCTTCCTTTTTCTTAACATTGGACCATACAGTATCAATCAATATTTCCATATGCTGTGTCATTGGCAATTCAAGGATGATATCCATTAATTTTGACTTCGCAATTTTATTGAAAAATATCCAAATCTGAGCAGTACGAACAGAATAAGAATAAGATGAAATCACTCCATGATCAATCAACAAATCAATATAAAGTTGATGAGCGGTTAATGTTTCTTCCTTTGAACATGGTAAGTCGTGGGGCATCCTTAGGGATACTAAGTAGTTTTCTTGAGTAAAATGTGGCATAGGATTAGTGCTTATGTTTGTTAATATGTTTGGAAAAAGACATTATAGATGCCTTCATATAACAGATAATCAATAACTGTACCGTTTTTTTTTAATTGGGAATTGGGAATTATCCCAAAATGAAGATTTTTCTTATTTGAGTAGCACTTTTTTTTAAAACTCAGCCTTATAATCTTTCACCACAAAGCACACAAAGGACACAAA
>CAZOHX010000366.1:0-3953 GCA_964579315.1 uncultured Saprospiraceae bacterium | reverse complement strand
AGATTACTTGACTGAAAGACAAGCACATAATTTAAAATCTCAATTAGAAAGAAAATTAACAATTAATAATCAAAAAAGATCTACTCGCATGAGAAAAATCTTAATTTTGAGTTAATTCCTAATTCTCAATTCCTAATTCCTAATTCAATTCTCATCAAGCAATTTATACTCAATCCGATGAATTCGATACACCAAAGTAGCCAACCACAACCCCATTAAAATCCATCCGATTACAGCAGGGTAAAAAACCAATCGCATCGTATTGTCCAAATCTTCTCCACCGATGGCTGGATTTCCCCCATTGCCAGGGTGCAGACTGCTAGTAACGACTCTAGGAATCACAAACAACAACGGAATCATGGCAAAGCAGGCAAAAATATTATATACTGCACTAATTTTTGCACGTTTCTCCTCATCATCAAATGAGTTTCTTAGTACGAAATAAGCTAGATAAATAAGTAATGCGATGGCGGCCATATTCATTTTAATTTCTGAAAAGGTCCACCAAGTCCCCCATGTACTTCGAGCCCATAAAGAACCAGTAATTAATCCCATAAATCCCAAAAGCACACCAACCATCGTTAGGCTTTTTACTTTCAAATCTACTAATGGATCTTTTTTTCTAAGATATTTGATACTGTAAAAAACCGAAATCATAAAAATAATGGTCATTGAAAACCACATCGGCACATGAAAATAAGTATTTCGTATAGTTTCGTATAAAACGGATCTAAACGGGAAAGTCATTTTATCTTTCTTATGTAAAGATGTTATTTCATCATTTTGCCAATTTCCTTTCTGAATAGATGCAAATTTTACGGCTACCGTTCTAGGACGAATAAATGCTCCATTGATTTCATCATCCACAATTATGGAGTATGCCCAATTCTCTTTTTCATTTGGGAAATAGTTGGGAATATCAAAATGAGCGGATAATTTACTTTCACCCAACACTGTTACTTTCTTAGCTGCCAAGGCATTATCATCATCTATTTTAATCCAAACCTTAACGGGATGAGCATCTGAGAAAGTAGCATTGTAAGTATTTATTGTAATGTCATAAGATTCTCCCCCATTCAACATTGCAGGACTTACGTCCAAAACACCTGATTTTAAAGGAACGGATAATCCTACAATCAATGAATATAAAATTAATCCTGCACCAAGAACTTTCCACCAATGTTTTATCATAGTCTATTATTTTTAAAGAGTTTTCAAGATAAAATTTCATTTAAAAAAGAACAAGTCTTACATGAATTATCAAATCTATGAATCAAAAAAGTCAATCCCGCCACAAAAACGGAAACAAGATAATACTCATTCCCACCAAAAGAAAATCTATTCCAACTAAAATTAAAATATCATTATCAATATTGCCTTTTGTTTCTAATCCCAAAGCAGATGAAGACAATTTTATCAACATCAATAAAATTGGAATTACAACTGGAAATCCTAAAATTGCCATTAAAGTTGCGTTATTATTAGATTTTGAAGCAATGGCAGAAATAAATGTAAACGTAATTGAAAACCCCATACTTCCAAGAAAAATAGCCAACCAAAATTGTTGTAAATCTTGAACTGGCGACCCAGAAAATAGTCCAAAAGTAAAAAATGTCAAAATGGAAATAATCAATAACAAAGCAACATTATAGATTATTTTTGAAATTATTACCGCCAATGGATTAACTAAAGAATAGTAATAGAGTTGTCGATTGCCTCCTTCTTGGACAAAACTTTTGGTAATAGCATTCACAGAAGCAAAAAGAATAATTATCCAAAAAAAGCTGTTCCATGTACTTGCTTCCATATCTCTAGCAGACACAAACACGATAAAAACAGTAGAAAGCACATAAAGTAAAATACCGCTAATTGCGTATTTTTGTCTCCACTCAAGGACCAATTCTTTTTTTAGAAGTACTACTATTTCCGTCGCAAGGTTCATATCTTGCAAATGTAAGTAAATATTTATTACGAGTGCGTGACAAATAGTGGGAGATTGTGATTTTTTTTTAATAATCCATCTAAACGTTAAAGTGGCAAAGCCACGGCAATATCCATAGCCCAAAGGGCAATGGATAAAAGATAAGTAGCGTAGCTACGGCACTATCCGATCCTGCCTACCAAATGGTATGGATTCCCACATTTTGTCACACACTCATTTATTACTTAAATTAAAAACGATATCCCAATTTCAAACCCAAGCCAAAGTTGGGCAATTTTGTCTTTGACAATGCCTTTGAATAATTGAATCCTGTATAAAGATGGCGATTGAAATTAAAATCTACTTCTCCAATATAAGAAATCTGTTGAGCCTTTACTTTGGATAAAGATATTTCATATTGAATACCAGATGATATTTTCCAACGAGGATGAATTGAAAATTGGATTTCTAAAGGGATTTCAAGCATGTTTGTAACTTGATTTTGTCTGTCTTGATTCTCGCTTTTGACCATGTCTGGATTTTTATTCGCTCCAGATGACTCAAAATTATCATTAAATTGATTACTTGTATAATAAGCATTTCTATTAAAATTATTTTTAAATTTATAATAATTCACCCCTAAATCGGCACTCCATTTATTGGAGATTTGATATGCAATATCGGTTCCAATTGAATATCCCAATAATCTATTATTAAAAATAGAAATTCCAGATTGAACACCAAATTGAAAAGGATTTATTTTCCTAATTTCAACAGTTTTCGAATTCAATTCGATCTCTTTTTTTTCAATTTCAACCTGCTTTGATATCAGCTTATTTTTTAAAGCATCAAAATCAGCCATACTAAAAAGAATACACGCATTTTTTAAATTTTGTTGCGGTATTTTAAAATCAAATACTTCTACAGTTTTCAAAAAAGAAGTATTTTCATTTGCTTTGTTACTCTTTTTTAGGATTGATGAATTTATTCTTTGTTCTTTTTGAATAGAATTACTTTTGGGTATTTTATTATGAATTTCAGGATTAGCTGTTTTAATCTTAGGATTAGGCAATTTAGTTTTGGAAAAAGATAGATTTTCATGCATATCTTTTTCTACAACAGAAAAATCAGAAGAAGCAACATCTTTTTTGGAAATAGCCTTTTCATTATTTTCAATCACAATTTCAGAGACTTGGCTATTTTCAATACTACTTCTATTTTGCATATCAAAATTCCAAACAAAATAAGTCATCAAAACCAGTCCCACAGCCCCCAACGGGAACCACCAAAAGAAAAACCGACGTGCTGGTTTCTCAATTGGCATTTCCTCATCAAGCAAAGCGTGCATATCTTTCCAAGCAGCATCCACAAATTCTGCATCAAAATCTTTATTATTTTTCAAAAAATCATCCTGCATAATAGATATTTTTTCTTTTTTTCAATTTTTCTTTCAATAATTTCCGAGCGTTGGATAAATGCCATTTAGAAGTTCCTTCTGAGATATTTAACCGCTCCCCTATTTCTCTATGTTTGTACCCTTCAATTGCATATAATAAAAATACTTCTGAAGTAGCGATTGGTAATTCATAAACTAAGTCTATCAATTCATCAAAATACAATTTCGACAAAGCTGTATCTTCAATAATATCATCCTGCTCCATGAAGACGATGGCTTTAAGATGTTTAGATTCTTTTCTAAAATAATCAGATATACATCTAAATACAATTTTTCGTATCCAACCTTCAAAAGAGCCTTGAAAACTATATTTTTCAATATTTTTAAAGACTTTCAAAAAGCCATCATTGACAATTAAGAGTGCATTTTCTTTGTCGTGTGTATGTCTCAAACACATAGACATCATTTTACCGAAATACTTTTTATAGAGTATCTCTTGAAACAATCGCTCGTTTCTAGCACATCCATTGATGATTTCTTTTTCGGTATATGTCTTTTTTCCTTTCAAATTTTATTTTTAGGTAATTTGGATTTATTAGATTTGATTAAAATCTAATTCAATCAAAAAAGCCAGCC
>CAZOHX010000365.1:0-3968 GCA_964579315.1 uncultured Saprospiraceae bacterium | reverse complement strand
TTTTTTAAATAATGCTCCATCAGGATTATCCTTTCCTACGGATATATCAGGGGGTAAGGCCGTTATTTCTATTGAGCCAGTACCTGATAATAGTCCAATGCCATTTACATTGAAGCCATTGGTGGGAGATATTCCAAGTCCAGCTATGGATCATGTTCCTTATACCATGAAATCTAATTTAGGAAGTTTTCCAACAGGAACAGTAACTAGATAGTAAATTACAAAAGAAAGGTTATATTAATTTGGAGTCAATTCTGAGTAAAATCAGGGTTGACTTTTTTGTGTTTTAAAATTTTCCAATAATTCTAAAGCTCCTTTTACTATTTTTGACCGATTCATCCCATAATCTTCATCTGAGATAATATTTGAGAGAAAATTCGCTTCATTTTGTTTATAGTTTGAAATGAGCAATAAAATTTTATTTCTTAATTTCCGATTGGTTTTTGGAGCTTTTTCTAGAATTTCTTCCAAGGCTGATTTCGCATTTTTGGTAATTAATAGTTCAATTCTGGAGATTTCTTTGGATGAAAACTTAGGTTGTTTATGAATGATTTTATTTTTTACAAACAAGGCGGTAATCAGTGTGACAATAATACCAATTAAGATAGAGATAAATGAAATTTGACTATCTGTTTTCTTTTTTTCTTCTACAAAGGGTAGAATTTTAATTTTATCTTCACGATGTAATGTTGTTGAAGCCATTTGGTTACTAAAAACCGTAATTTTATCACTATAAACTGGCACAGAGACATAATTTTCTCCTAAATCATTTTTAATCATAATCTGAATCGTCAAGTCTAATTCATGTGCGCCCTGTTTTAAAGGAATAACATTCCATAGCCAATCAACACTTTTATTATCCACTAAATCAACGATTTGTTCAGATTGAGTAATGGCTTGAATGGAAAAATTGGGGTCAATTTTAACCATTGGATCTGTAAGAAAAACGCTCATTTTTCGACCTACTTTGATGGATGATGATTGGATATTAGAGCCAGCTACAGTCTTGGATAGTTTCAATACTTTTTGCTTCAGATAATCGGCATCATTCATATCTCCAATGGATAAGGATACCTTTGATGGCTTTCTGAATTCCATAGAATCAGGAATTACATAAGAAGTCCACCCCTCTACAAAGGATGTATTCCCTTTGAATAGATCTTCCCATTTTGTTTTGGTTTTATGAGATTTGGGTTGTGAACGCTCCGCCGAAACTGCACCATCAGGTTCTTTAGACACATAATCAGCCTTAGGATCCCTGCATGAAAAGATTCCAAGTATAAATAAAATGCTGAATAAAAAAAGATTTGGTTTTGGCATTGTGTTCGTTTTTCTCTACAGTAAAACTAATAAAAAAAATTAAACTCACACAAACTAATAAGAAAAAGGCTATTTCATCCATGTGAAATAGCCTTTTCGCTTAGGAAACGGTATTTAATTGAGTCCTATTTCATATAAGACCGCATGGTTACTTGCTCAAAACCATGATCATTTAATACTACATCAAAGCCTTTTCCATTTTTCTTAATGGTGATAACTACTCCTTTTCTGACAAAAGTAAACTGCCCATTAGATTTAGAAACCAAAGTATATCTCCCTTCAAAATCTTCGAAAGGAACATCCAAAAACACCTTATCACCAACGAGTGAAATTTTTAAATCTTCATTTCGTAGTAAATCATCTGCGGATAAACTCCAAGAACTATTTCCACCAGCAACCTCACGCCAGTCGCCCATAATCCATTTAAAATCATTAAGAGAAGAAGACATGATATATTTAGCTTTTGGTTTTGGAGTGGGTACACTTTCTTTGGTTTTTTGCACTTCTTTTGTATCAGCAACTTTGCTTTTTTGAGTATCAATAGTGCGTTTATCTTGAGAAACGTCCACTTTACGCTCTGTTGTTTTTGTAATATCGTTTTTAGCGATTTCATCTTCTGCCAATACTTTGGTTGTATTTGATTCGTTTGTTGCAGGCTCTGTTTCGAGCATTTTTGTTTCAGTTTGAATCTCAGGAACTTTTGAGACAGCAGGTTGTTCATCAGGAATATTGACGACTTCTGCTATTTTTGCAATTTTAGGAGAAGGTACTAGTTTTTTTGTACTGTTTCCTTCCACAATTTTCGCTTTTTTCTGAGCAGATCGATAAGATTCCACAATTTCTTTTTTAGCTATAGGAACATCCACATGTCCTAATTCTTCAAAAGTCATTTTCATAGGAGCATTCATAGCGGTTTGGGTATTATGTGTTTTCAAATTATTGGAAACGAGAGCACCGATACCGACGATTGCTAAAATAGAAGCGGCGATACTCCATTTTGCTATCAATTTTCTTCTCTTTGCTTTCGGCTGAAAATCATTGAGTTGCTCTTCTAACTTATTCCAAGCTTTATCAGAAGGTTTTTTGTTCAACTTATGTTGATTGTCCTTCATGTTTTTAGAAATATCTTTATTGTCCTTCATGGTGTATGGTTTGTATTAATTATTATTTGTAATTTTTGAATTATCATTAGACTCAATAATGAGTTTTTTTAATCTTTTTTTAGCTTGAATCAACTGAGATTTTGATGTATTGATACTGATTCCCAATTGTTCGGCAATTTCTCTATGTTTGTACCCTTCGATTACATAGAGATTAAAAATAGTTCTATATCCAGTAGGCAATTGTTCTAACAATTTTAAAATATCCTTTGCGGAAAGTTCATCTTCAACAGTAATTTTTTCTGCTATGGGCAAATTATTGAGATCAACTTCATCAGCGAAATGTACTTTTTTTCTAAGAAACATGAGTGATTCATTGACCATAATCCGTCTAATCCAACCTTCAAAACTTCCATTGTTTGAGTATTGATGTATTTTAGTAAAAACCTTAAAAAATCCACCAATCATGACATCTTCGGCATCTTCGTAATTTTTGGTATATCTTCTACATACTCCAAGCATTTTTTCAGAATACAGATTATAAAGATGCTTTTGGGCATCTCTTTTGAAAGCAAGACAATCTTTTATCAGTGTTTTTTCTGTCACTAAAGTTCGGTTTAAGCTAAATAATGTACTTTAAGTAAAATAATCTACCCATCTCTAAAAAAAAGATGCGTTAATGATTACTTTTGGTGTGGGTAATTCAAAAATTACACCAATATTAAACAAAATAGGCATATTTAGTTTCAAAAACAACCATTTACAAGTAGATGATGTTTATACAAACTAAATATGCCTTACAATAAATTATAATTCTTTAAAAATTGATGTGATAATCTATTAAAATAGATTTATTATTTTTCACAACACAATTTTCAAAAAAACTTAATTCAAATACAATATATGCCATTTATTTCAAAAAATCTAGACCTACTTGCAATTGGAGATGAATTTGGGTATCCGTTGTACGTTTATGATGTGTCCATAATTGAGCGACAATACAAGAAATTGACGAGTGCTTTTGATGTACCCAAATTAAAATTAAATTACGCATGTAAGGCATTGACCAACATACATATTTTAAAGCAAATTCATGAATTAGGGGCGGGGTTAGATGCCGTATCTTTACAAGAGGTCTTATTGGGTCTTAAATCGGGATTTTTACCCCAACAAATTTTTTATACTCCCAATGGAGTTTCTATGTCCGAAGTACGACAAGTAGTGCAATTGGGGGTAAAAATAAATATTGACAATCTTGTAATATTAGAACAATTTGGAAAAGAATTCCCTGATTATCCAGTTGGAATCCGTATCAATCCACATATTTTGGCGGGTGGAAATGCAAAAATATCAGTCGGGGGAATCAATTCTAAATTTGGAATTTCTTTTCATAGATTATCAGAAGTCAAGCAGATTATTGAAAAAACAGGATTGAAAATGGAAGGGGTACACATGCATACAGGCTCGGATATTTTAGATGTAAATGCATTTATTCTTGGAGCAGATGTATTATTAAATGTAGCAAAGCAATTTCCTGATTTAGATTAT
>CAZOHX010000364.1:1540-3973 GCA_964579315.1 uncultured Saprospiraceae bacterium | reverse complement strand
ATTGTAGATTTCGACCAAACAGAAACCGCCTTTCCTCCACAATCGTTTACTAGAAAAATACCCGTTCCTGGGCTAATAGATTTGGCAATACCCAAAATTGATCAATATGATTTATATTTCTCTGGACAGCACAAACCTAGGTATAATTGGTATAGATTCAAATTCAAAGTGCCACAAGGTTATGAAAATAAATTTGCCATTTTGAAATTATTAAAATCAAGATACAATACCCAAGTTATTTTGAATGGTCATGATTGCGGAACCTATATGCAGTGTAGTGTGCCCATTGATACTGATTTGACCCCATTTTTAAAAAAGGGAGAAAATGAATTGTTCATTCGTTTGGGAGAAAGAGCGTGGTTGCCCAAGGAAGCGGCAACAGGATTTGACAGAGAGAAATATTCTGATATTCCAGGGATTTGGGATGATTTATGGATTGAGTTTGGTGCACCCATTCAAGTACATCGTGCGTTGGTTTTACCTAGTTATAAAGATGAAAAAGTAACTGTAAAGGTGAATTTGGAGAATTATGCGAAGATTTTAGAACGGAATATGGAGTATTCAGAAATTGAATATGCTTTGACAACTCAAATTCGAGAAAAAAATTCAAAAAAAGTAGTTTCAAAAGTATTTGAATTAGAAGGTAAAATTCAATGTCAGCAATCCAATATTTTAGAATATGAAATACCCATTGAACATCCAAAATCATGGTCACCAGAACATCCATTTTTGTATGAAGCCGTAATTAAAGTTGTTTCAAAACGAAAATTTTTCACCAATTATGGAAATAAAGAATCTATTCGACCTAAGGATACGCAAACTTGGATTGGAAATTATGATGAAGAAGCATTTACATTCGGAATGCGAGATTTCGAGTCGGTTGGAAAAGATTTTTATTTGAATGGAAAACAGGTTAATTTATTTGGTTCAACCATCACTTTGAATCGGTTTTTTGAAGATAGAGAAAGACAACATTTACCTTGGGATAGAGCGTGGGTTGAAAATTTAATGGTCAATATCCCAAAGGCGATGCGTTGGAATTTCTTTAGAGTGAGTATTGGATTGTTGCCTAAATTTTGGTATGAATTGGCGGACAAACACGGAATTATGATTCAAAATGAATATCTCATGTGGAATTTACGTGGTCGTCCATCTCAATATGAAGTTGAATATACCGATTGGATTTGGTCGGATGGCAATCATCCAAGTATTGTTATTTGGGATGCTTTGAATGAGCAAAAGCAAGATTATATTGGGAATGTCTTGATTCCTCAATTAAAAGAATTAGATCCAACTCGGATTTGGGATGTAGGATTTATGAAACGGGAAGATGTATCTAAATTAGAAATGGAAGAGATTCATTGGTATCCATTGGCACATGGTTGGTGGGTGACAGATGATTGGGTTCATCAACATATACCTGCCTTTCGTTTTGGAAAACTACAGAAAAAGTATGATGGAATTACCCAATTTTCCAAGGCGACTACGCCTATTATCACCAATGAATTTGGTTGGTTGTGGCAGGATAGGAGTGGTACAAGATCAGGGATTCGTACTTTTGGTAATTTCACAAAAGATGATATTACACCCTATAAAAAGAATTATGAATCCTATGAGCCTGATGGTAAACAACTATATAAAAATCGAGATATTTATGAATATTTTCTAGGTAAAAATGCTAGTTCTAAGGAGCGATGGGCCTTTCAAGCCTATATGTTGGCAATAGAGAGTGAAATAATTCGCAGTACCCGTGAGTCAGATGGTATTGCAACATTTGCCTATCTTTCCAATAATCATGGTTATACGGGGGATTGGTTTAAGGGTGCTATTAAAAATTTGGATCCATCACAAGCCCTGTTGGTACAATATCATACTTGCCGTCCATTTGCAGTTTTTGTAGATGAGCAAGATGCTAGATATTTAAAAAATCCAGATGTTTTTGATGCATCAATGATTCATCTTTTAGCGGTGAATGATTCAAATAAGAAGAAAAAAGGAAAATTGACTGTGAAGTTGATTGATAAGGATAATAAAATTGTTTTTGAAACGAAAAAAGATATTGAAGTAGATGCTTTTTGGCAAGAAGAAATCAATGTTCCTATCCAGCAGCTTGAGAAAGGCGGTTATATGATTTTGTCTGAAATGTTGGAAGATGGGTTGGATGATATTCCGCAGGTGAGTCGGAGGTATATTCAAGTGGGGAATGGGGCTGTTGATTTTGTTGATTATGAATATTTGATGCCTATGGGGTTTTAGGAATTAGGAATTACTCCTCGGAAAGACTATATTTTTAATCTCTGTGAAACTCTGTGTAAATCTCTGTGAAACTCTGTGTATAGCTTTAATAACATAGATTGCAATGAAACTCTTAGCATAAATTATTTCATAACGAGAAAACTAAAAATAATGAATTTTGAAAATGCAACTATTGAC
>CAZOHX010000364.1:0-1440 GCA_964579315.1 uncultured Saprospiraceae bacterium | reverse complement strand
TTATTTCATAACGAGAAAACTAAAAATAATGAATTTTGAAAATGCAACTATTGACGATTTGACTAGAATTATAATTGGCTGTGCCATAGGAGTCCATAGAAACAAGGCGTAAAGCGTGTTGCTAATTGATGAATAAGAAATTTTTGTCACCAACCAGTTGTTTTCTAATTAAAACAACCAAAGATTTGTTAAATAATAAGTACTTTTAGGCATATTCTATATGAATGCTTTTTAAAATACAAATTAAATGGCAACAGGAAAATCATACTTAAAAAATATAAGGGGGTCAACGATAAGAATCATTCTTTTTCTAATCGCACCCATTATTGCAGCCTATTTGTTGATGTTTGTAGAATTAGTTCCAGAAAAACCAGCAGTGACCGCTACTTTAGCAATAACGATTTGGGTAGCTATTTGGTGGGTGGTGGAGGTCGTTCCATTAGGGATAACATCCTTGTTGCCCGTAGTACTCTTTCCCTTATTTGGAGTGATGAATGGAAAAACCGTTTCATCCAGTTATTTTAATCATGTCATTTTCTTATTTATTGGTGGTTTTATAGTTGCATTGGCTATACAAAAATGGAATTTACATAAACGGATAGCACTATGGATTTTGAATTTTGTAGGGAATAGTCCAGGTAAATTATTGTTTGGATTTATGTTCACAACCGCATTCCTATCCATGTGGATTTCCAATACTGCAACCACTATGTTAATGGTTCCAATCATCATTTCAATTATTCATAAATTAGAAATAATCAATGGTGAAAAAGCTGTTAGATTATTTTCTTTAGGACTACTTTTGTCTATAGCTTACAGTGCATCGATAGGTGGAATTGCGACATTGGTTGGAACGCCACCAAATTTATCATTTGCTAGGATTTTTGAAGTGTATTTTCCACAAGCTCCAGAAATTTCTTTTTCCAATTGGATGATATTTGCATTACCTATTTCGATGGTGATGTTTCTAGCTACATGGGTCTATATATATGTCTTTTACGTAAAAAAAGGCAATCCATGGAATAATATTGAAAAATCAGAGTTGTCGGATGAATTGAAGGCTTTAGGACGAATGAGTCAAGAAGAAAAAGTGGTTGGTATTGTATTTATACTTTTAGCAATTCTTTGGATGTTTCGATCAAATATTACCATTGGGACGTTTAAAATTATAGGTTGGTCCAACTTATTCGCAAATCCATCTTTTATCAATGATGGAACAGTAGCTGTTTTGATGGCTATTATTTTATTTATTATACCATCAAAATCTCAGAAGGGTAAATTTTTAATGGATTGGAAAGCGGCAGAAAGTATTCCTTGGGAAATCATCTTATTATTTGGGGGTGGATTTGCTTTGGCAAATGGATTTAAGACATCAGGACTTTCTACGTGGTTTGGAGAACAATTGATGTTTCTGAGTGAAGTATCTCCAATATTTTTAAT
>CAZOHX010000363.1:0-3981 GCA_964579315.1 uncultured Saprospiraceae bacterium | reverse complement strand
AATTCAAAAAGCAAAGAAAAAGCAGAGAATAGCAGAAAAAGCGAAAAGAAAATTGGCATTGAAAAAAAGAAGACGCCAACGTCAATGGAAACGGAATATTAAAAAGATAAAAAATATTTTTGATCCATGGTCAACAGATTTGGATGTAGCTTATGGACTAGAATATGGGGTGAAAGTCATGAAAACTGATTTTCCGAAAATTGAGCAGTTTATTGATCAAAGAAAAAAAGAAGAGCGTATGTTGGAAACCCAATCCCTTAGTATTCATTTTAACCATAAACATAAAAATGGGTTTGTATTTGAGTATGGTATTGATTTTAGACAAATGACGCAGCTTTATGAATTTTCTTCCTTTGAAGAACACAAATATACAAAATCTGGAGTGGTTGGTGTTGTAGAAGATAACTATGGAAATACTATTCGTGAATATTATGGAATGAAATTTTATTATGAAAAAATTGAAGTAAAAAAACATATTTACAAAAAACAACAAATGATAAACATACCTTTTACTCTAGGATATTTTAAGCAACACAGAAAATTTTATTATGAAATTTTAGGAGGTTTAGATTTTAATTTTTATTCTAGGAATGAACGTCAGACTACATTTGGAGAAGCTTATTTAGAAATTCCACCTAAAACGCCTCGAAAGTATTTTTATAGAACTACGGGAATCGGTTTGACGGGTTCTTTCAAAATTTCAAGAAAAATAACCAAACGCTTGTCTATTTATGGTGCGCCTTATTTTAAATTTAATTTGCGACCTTTAAATACAAAATATTATGCTCTTTTTGAAAAGTATCATTTTGTAGGAATGCATTTAGGGTTCAAAGTGAATTTGTTTCAGTAATCAGTAAGTCAATAATTAGGGTTTTATTAATTCAATTCGTTTGATAGGTGTAAAAAATGCAGTAACCCATTTTAAACCTACCAACTATGAAATTCAAATTATTACTTTTTATATTCATCTTTTTTACACAATTTTCATTTGCACAACACGAATGGATACGTACCAACCCAGGCGGTGGTGGAGCCTTTAGTACTGTAGAACAAGGTCCATCTGGTGTTTTAGTGGCAGCATCAGATTTAAGTGGAGTTTATATCAGTTACAATAATGGTCAATCATGGATACCACAAGGTAATTTGGATGGCATTGATGATACACATATTGCTTCTTTCGGATTTATTTCTTCAAAACCTAATACTTTTTTTGTTGGTTCAGATAACGGTATTTTTAAAACAACCAATAATGGTCAATCTTATAGCCGAGTGTTATGGGGAGGGTTAATCGAAGATATTGAATTTTCAAAAGCCAATACAGATATAGGATTCGCCGCTTATCATGAAGTATGGGATGGATTTGGAGAAATTTACAAGACCACAGACGAAGGGGAATCTTGGTTTTCTGTACCCTCTAATTTGCCTGATAATTTACGAATTTTAAAGTTAATTACAGATCCTTTTGATGAAGATATTATTTATATGCTTTCTGGACAGGGACGATTTGCATGCGGTCCTGCCAATCTCTATAAATCTACAGATGGGGGCTCAACATGGACAGAATTGGCAACGAATTTACCTGAAATTATTGATTTTGTAATCGATCCAACGGATTCAGATATTATGTACTTGACTGCTATTCGTGCCGATTGTGACAATCCTTATTATATTGAAGAAGAACTTTCTGATGGGGATGCATACAAAAGTACAAGTGGTGGAGATAGTTTTTTCAAAATAAGTGATATAACAGGTGTAATCTGGTTGGATCAAAGCAATACCGATCATATTCGCTTGGTAGATCCTAGATATGTTGCTGATTGGAATCCAGATGCAGGAACTTGGGAATCTTTTGATGCTGGGAGTACTTGGACGCACAATGGCGTTTTTGATCATATGAATGTAAGTTGGCCACGAGTGAAAAACCAATATTATGGTTTAAATTTTAATGGTTTTACAAAAACAATGACACCTTCCCTATCCAATCCAGATCATCTTTTTTGGTGTACAGCTCAATTTGTGTATGGAACTTTAGATGGTGGCGTAAATTACAATGATCTTGTTTCAAATGAAATTTCTGACAACGAATTTCAATCCACGGGCTGTGATAATATCGTAGGTCATGCTTTGGATATTAATCTAGCGAATCCAGATATTGTGTATATGGGCGGCTATGATATGGGCTTGTATGTGAGTAAAAATGCAGGAGCTACTTGGGAGTGGGCAAGTCCAAATGGAACACCTTATGTATGGTTTAATGATGGAGGCTCTAATACTAATGCCATAATTTCAGATCCCAATCGGGAGAATGTAGTCTGGGCACATTTCAAAGAAAGTAACGAAATAGCTGGAGCTTTGATGAAAAGTGAAGCGATGGGAGATCCAGCATCTTGGGTATTGGCAAACTCTGGCTTAGAAGATAAAGTGAATGTTTATGGGTTATCATTGGATTCGACAAGTCCTGTTGATAATAGAACACTTTTTATAACAGCAGATGGCGATGTTTATAAGTCTACAAATGATGGTACCTCATGGAATAAAGTTTTCAATAATCATGGTCTAAAAATGACAGCCATCGATCCTTTTGATTCCAATCATATTATTGCTGGTGGAGAAAATGGTCTTTGGCATTCTACCCAAGGGGGGCAATCAGGAACATGGTCTGAAATTGGAATTTCGGAAATGAAAGGCGATGTTCAAGGAGATTTTTTAGAATGGCAATGGAAAGGTATTTTTGATATTGAGTTTGATCCCAATCAAGAAGGAAGAATATATGTAGTGGTTTATGGCCCCAATGGGGGATTATTTAGAACGGATGATGCAGGATCCAATTGGATTGAGATATATAGTAATGCTTATTTGAGAGGCATTGCACTGACTGACAAAAATAAGGATTTAATCTATTTAACATCATCTTCCAATTATTATTCAGGTGGATTTGATGAAGCATCGAAAGGGATTTTATATTCAACAGATGCTGGTTTGACTTGGAATGATGCAAATTCTGATTTTGGATGGACATTTGGTGGAATGATTGAAATTGATAATAATCCAAGTCCAAATGTATATGCTTGGGTTCCAGGTATGGGATTGCAAAAGGCAAATATTGATGATTTGGTTCAAACTAAAATAGATATTCCTTCTGTAGAAAAAGTTGGTTTTTATCCCACTCCTATTGGAAATGATTTATTTATCAAAGGGAATGACAATATTTTTGCAATTAGGTTGGTCGATATGAATGGAATTTTAAGGTATGAATCCGATATTGTATCAGGAGAAAATCATATTTCTTTGAGCGATATTCCTAGTGGAATTTATATGGTTGGTATGAAAACTCAATATGGTTGGGAATGGTATAAAATCGTTGTCGCAAAATAATAAAATATTTGTATCTTTACTGTGAAATTGATATTTATGAAATATTAACACAAACACAAAAAAATGATTCTTTTGAAAAACACTATTTTAATTCTTCTATTTTTTATCAGTATTTCTGTATCTGCACAACATAATTGGGTACAAACGAATCCAGGTGGTGGCGGAGCGATTGCGGTGGTAGGTGCTACTGCCAGTGGAATGATTGTAGCGGCATCAGACCTAAGTGGAGTTTATACTTCTACAAATAATGGTCAATCATGGAGCGTAAAAGGTGCGACTCAAGGACTAACAGAAACCCACATTTCTTGCTTGGGTTTTCATCCTACTAATGGGAATACATTTATCGCAGGTACTGGAAATGGTGCTTTCAAAACTACCGATGGTGGAAATCATTTTACAGTTTGCAATATTGAAGTTAGTGCCGACAAAGGAATTGGATATGTAGAAAGTATTGGAATGGCGTTTTCGGATGCAAATATCGGGTATATGGCACATTATGAATGGTGGGAGCCTGAATTGTCTTTTTTGAAAACCACAGATGGTGGAAATAATTGGGTGAAAGTTGCCCATGGTTTACCAGAAACTACAAAAATAGTAAAAATTTTA
>CAZOHX010000362.1:0-3995 GCA_964579315.1 uncultured Saprospiraceae bacterium | reverse complement strand
GGGCGTTTACTTGATTCGAGTGAATATGGATGGAAAAAGTGTATCTAAACGATTTGTGATTTTATGATTTTCAAATGATTAGAGTGTGTTGCAAATTTGTTGCACACTCACACACACTTATCAAACCAAATCCAATTGATTTTTAATCAAATCATAGTACAAACCATTACGTTTAATTAAATCACGATGACGCCCTTGTTCAATGATTTCCCCATCATTGACCACGATAATATTATCAGCATTTTTGACGGTATTGAGCCGATGGGCAACGATTACAACCGTTTTGCCAATAAACATATTCAGTATTTTTTGCATAACAATTTTTTCTGTTGATGCATCTAGAGCATTGGTTGCTTCATCAAAAAAGAAGTAATCTGGATTTTTATAAATGGCACGAGCAATCAATATGCGCTGTTTTTGACCTTGGCTAAATCCAAGACCATCCATCCCTATTTTGGTATTGTATCCAAGGGGTAGAGATTCTATATATTCGTGAATATGAGCCACTTTTACAGCAAGTAACAGCCGTTCTTTATCAATAATTTCATCCCCAAGAGCAATATTTTTAGCAATGGTATCAGAGAAGATATAACTATCTTGAAGTACGGCACCCACTTTGTCTCTCCAAACTTTTGAGTGAATTTGAGCGAGATTATGATCCCCAAATTTGACCAATCCGCTAGTAGGTTTGTATATCCCCATCAGCAATTTCAGTATAGTCGTTTTACCACTACCACTAGCCCCCACAATTGCCGTAACTTTTCCTTTTGGTATAATGATATCAATATTTCGCAGTACCATTTTGGAATGCAGACCACCGTATTGAAAAAATACATTTTCCATATGTAATCCACGATCAACGGGAATCAAATTGATACTTTCCAAATCAATCGCCGTATTATCCATTTTATGAATTTCAGAAAGTCTTTCTAAACTTAAATTAGCATCTTGCAAATGGTGAATAAATCCAAGTAGAGATTCAAGGGGTGTATTGATCAGCCCAATAATATAGATAATCGCCAATAAAGTACCCATAGTCATCTCGTTATTCATCACCAAATGAGCCCCTGTAAGAATGATAAGAATGGTTTTGGATTCATTGATAATCCTAATACCAGCCCGTTCCCATTGTTGACGGGTGAGTGCTTCTTCATTGATTTTAAATAATTTTGCTTGGGTGTTCTCCCATTTCCAACGATGTCTATTTTCGGCATTATTCATTTTGATATCCTGCATACCATTGATCAACTGTATGAGCATATTTTGAGATTCTGTAGCTTGGTCAAATCTTTGATAATCCATGGCTCTCCGTTTTTTAAGAAATACAAATATCCAAAAAACATAAAGGGCTACACCTATTAGATACACCAAAAATATTTTCCAACTAAAAATGAGCAATATAATTGCAAATACAATTAAATTTACAACAGAAAAGATGGCCGATAAGGTGGTGGAAGTCAGAAATTGCTCAATTCGTTTGTGATCATAAATACGTTGAATAAAATCACCCGTCATTTTTGTATCAAAATAGCGAATAGGCATTTTAGCCAATTTTAGCAGAAAATCTGACATCAAACTTACATTTACTCTTGATCCGATGTATAACAAAATTGCATTTCGGATGATTTCAATGGATATTTGTGCTATAAGAAAGAAAAATTGGATACCAATGACAAGGGCAATAAAGGAATAGTTGCCATTCAAAATACCTCTATCAATGATTTCTTTCAGTAAAAAAGGAAAGATAAGTTGAATAAGACTTCCAATAATCAATCCTAAAAATAATTGAAAAAGTAGTTTTTTATACTTTTTGATATAAAATAGCAAGTATCCAAATCCACTACTATTTCGTTTTTCGCCTTCGGATAATAAAAAATCTGGCGTAGTTTCCAATAAAAGTACAATACCATGACCTACACCATTTACGATATCACTTTCCCAACCGTTTAGAAATTCTGTTTTAGATATAGTCCGAATTCCGATAGCAGGATCTCCAATTGTGACCTGTGATGAGGTTACTTTATAGACGACCACAAAGTGGCTTTGATTCCAATAGGCAATAGCAGGGAGGGGGACTTTATTTTCTAATTTATCATAATCTATTTTAGCCCCGAGTGTTTTAAATCCAATAGATTCCGCAGCATCGCTTACGCCTAAAAGAGAAATCCCTTCTTTATCCGTATATGCTTTTTCACGCAAGGTCTCGATCGAGAAGTATCGACCATAGTATTTGGCTATCATACGCAAGCATGATACCCCGCACTCCATGGCGTCCAACTGTTTATAAAAAGGATAATTTTTTGACATTGTGTGTACTAGTGTTTCTCTATTGTTTGCCCATTCGGTTTACTTTTTTAATGATGGGAACTGTTTTATGGGCACAAAATAGAGAGAAGCAGATAAATTATCTCATAACATGGAAAGAATTTATTTAACGGTAGTGAATAATTAGTGAAAGGGCATTTTTTGAACGCAACGGCTCTCAAAAATACTTATTCAACAGCGTCAATAACTCCACTAAGCAATGTATTTAACATTTTTTTAGAATCGCTAGCTTCCAATCCAAGCCGAACAATCACTAAATCTGAATCAGGAATAATATAAACCCTTTGATTCTGAAAACCATTAGCACTATATACATTTTTGGGTATATCGGGTAGTTGTTTACCTTGATTAAGCCAAAAATGAGCTCCATATTTCCCATCAGATCCATCTACCAATTTGGCGGAATAATTGACCCAACTTGTATCCACAATCTGTGTGCCATTCCAATTTCCATTATGAAGATATAGCAATCCAAATTTTGCCCAATCTCTTGTATTTGCCCAACCAAAAGATGATCCCACAAAATGACCAGATTGATCTGTTTCGATAATCATCGAGTGCATTCCTATTTTATCAATCAAAGCATCATACCAAAAATCGAGATACGCTTGTTGGGTATCAAATTGGTTTCGGATATATCCAGATAGTAAATTGGTAGTTCCCGATGAGTAATTCCAATGCGTATTGGGTGGAAATTTTGCAGGTTTTATCAATTGAGATTTTGACATATCTCCATCCAAGAAGAGCATTTTTGTTACATCAGATATCTTTGAATAATCTTCTTCCCATGCCAATCCACTTTTCATATGCAAAAGATCATTGAGTGTGATTTTTGATCGTTCATCGTTTTCCCATTCTTTAAAAAGGTGGTCATTGTGTATATCTATCTTTCCTTGTTTTTGAAGGATACCTAATATGGTACTAGTAATACTTTTTGTCATAGACCATCCAATTAATATTGAATTTTCATCAAAGCCTTTGGCATATTTTTCAGCGATAATCTGATCTTTATAAATAACTAAAACCGAACGAGTTCGATTTTCCTTTTGGAATGCCGTATTGACAGCTGCATTCAGTTTCTTATAATCAATATTCTTAAAAACGGTATCTTTTGGAGATGCAGATCCATAGGGGTAGGGAAGATTGGAAAGTGATTTTCTTCGATGAGGACGCACTATTTTTTGATTGGGATTGTAATCATCATTGATTAAAGTGGCACCAAGACCTTCATGGTAAATGGCTTGTCGTTTTCCAATTCCCATAACGGAAGAAGTTACAGAATGATTGGCTTCATCTAATTGACTAGATGACTGATTAATAGGTGAAAAATCTAGGTCATTTTTTTCTGTAAAATCTATGGAACGCCCCGTAATAAAGTAGGTAGATGCAAGATATTTAGAGCTATATCCCGTTATAATATTTGTTTTTTTATAATTCGTAGCTACCAAGTAGATTACTGCAAGAAATAAAATGAGCCCTATGATTTTGAGAATTTTCTTCATGATTTATTATTTTCATGGGAAAGATAAACATTATTTTTCAGTTTTTCCTTATGTTTTTGATAATTTGGATTTTGTCACAAATTTGGAGTATTTGTATGTACAATATTTGACCCACTCTGAAAAATAGGCTAAGTTGATAAAAAATAAATTAAATAATAAGGAATTGCT
>CAZOHX010000361.1:0-4013 GCA_964579315.1 uncultured Saprospiraceae bacterium | reverse complement strand
ATGTGAAATTGCCAGCTGGTTATACGATTTCTATGGATATTGTATTTACAAAAGATATCAATGCTATGATGGTTAGAAACTATGGAATCAAACCTCCTTCAGGAACATTGAAAGGTGTAGATAACCGTCCTATTTATTTAGGTGCAGATAGAACTAATTCATTTGGAAATAATGCTTATGTTTTTACAACTACTAATGTGGGACGTTCTTTCAATTTTACTTTGCAATTGAAAAAAGACTTTGATAATGGTCTTCATACATCTATTGGATATAATTATCAAGATTCAAAAGATGCAAGTTCAATTCCTGCTGAAATTTCAGGTGATGCGTATGGTCGAAATCCTGCTTTTGGAAATGTGAATGAAGCTGTTTTAGCTCCTTCACTATATGGTCACAAGCATAGAGTAGTTGGTTCTATTTATAAGGAATTTCATTTTATGAAGCAGCATGCAACTTCTGTAGCTATGTTTTTTGAATATACAAAGGGGGGTAGATTTAGTTATGTTTATGGAGGAGATATCAATAGAGATGGTTCTGCTCAAAATGACTTGATTTATATTCCAACAAAAGATGATATTAATAATATGAATTTTGATGAAACCAATAATTCTGCTGCGGATCAAAGAACTGCTTTGGAAGCATATATTCAACAAGATGAATATTTAAATGGAAAAAGAGGAGAATATGCTGAAAAATATGGTGTATTGAGTCCTTGGTATAATGATTGGGATTTGAGAATCGCTCAAGATTTTGTATTGAAAGGAAAAACTGGATTTCAATTGACCATTGATGTTTTGAATATTGGAAACTTATTGAATTCAAAATGGGGCGTAAGACAAAATCCAACCAATCCACAATTGTTAGGTGTTTCTATTGATGATGATAATAATCCAACATACTCTTTCGATACAGACTTAAAATCAACGTTCTCAGATGATTTTAGTTTATTGTCAAGATGGCAAATGCAAGTGGGATTGAGATTCTCATTCTAATTTTGAATTGAGAAGTTGAGAAGAGCTTAATCAAACAAGTAATTTTATCTCAACATTGCACTAATCTCCATCGTTTTGGAGTATGCTCAATTTGGCAATCAATATATAAGTGGCAAGTTTCTTAGGAATCTTGCCACTTTTTCATTCTGTAATATTTCGATAGTAGTACAGCTTATCATCCAAAATATGATGCAGTTTTTGATGAGCTATGGGGAGGATAGGAGCCTTGATTCCAGTTCCCAATCTTTTTTTAGAAACGAAAACTCTTGCTTCATCCCACAAATTAGCATCAATAAATGAATTTAGCAATTGAGCACCTCCTTCTACAATGATGCTGCTTATTTTTTCTTGATAGAGCTTATGAAGTAGATTCGTGATGAGTTGTTTGTCAAAATCTAATTGAATATAATGGACATTAGGATGAGCCAAATGGTTTTCTTTTGTAATAATCCATGTTTTTGCTGCTCCATCAAAGATTTTTGAGTCCTTGGAGATACGTCCATTTCGATCTAAGGCAATTCTCAAAGGATTTTTTCCAAAATATTGACGATTGGTCAGGTTGGGATTATCAATCAGTGCCGTATTGGTACCTATGAGGATGGCATCTACTTCCGATCGCCATTTGTGTACGAGTGTTTTTGAAAAAGCATTGGTCAACCATATGGGCTTATTAGGGATACCGATATACCCGTCTTCAGATTGTGCAAATTTCAAAATAATATAAGGACGTTTTTTCGTAGTAAAAGTATTTCTAATGCGTACTATTTCATTCCCAATATTGTTTTTTACTCCTGTTTTTACACTTATATTTTGTTTGTACAGTATTTTTTCGCTTTTAGAAAATACATTTTCCGTTTTATCGAGGGCGGAATAAATTATTTTTGGTATTTTTTTTTTGATGATTAAATCAGTACATGGGGGGGTCTTTCCATGAATAGAACAGGGCTCCAACGACACATATAAAGTTGCAAATTGCACTCTGCTTATATTATGTTTTTTTACACTATGTAAAGCATTGACTTCCGCATGATTACCGCCATATTTTGAGGTATATCCTTCTCCTATGATTTGGTCATTTTCGACTAAGACAGCACCAACATATGGGTTGGGGCTCGTGAATTGCTTACCAAGTTTGGCAAGATCGAAAGTTCGTAAAATATAATCGCTGTTAGAGTTCAATTGTTGTTTTTTTTTTAAAAAAAAGCGTATTTATATAACTTTTTAAAAAGATTCATGTTATATTTGCATTACAAGTTATAATTTAAGTGCAAACTTACATCTTATAATTTGTAAATATTTGGTATTAATCATTTTTTTAATTAAAATTTTATTAGCGTGTTACACAAAATTAAATTAAAAAATGCAGACGATATCATTACTGTTGATGATCAAGTATATGAATTCTTGACAACTGATAAGTATTTAAAATCAGTTGACTTTATTCATAATTTGAGACGTCATTCAAGTGGATGTGCTGTATTTCAAAAGACAACTAAAGAGCCAAATGGCAGCTTTAGAACAAAGACAATTTATTTACACAAACTTATTGCTGAAAAATTCTTGAGCAAGGATAAAAAGGGCAAAAAGCGTTTGGTGGGTGCAAAGAATGGCAATAAATTGGATTGCCGTTTGGAAAATATCGAGTACAGAACTCGGTCTGTTGCAAGTAGAAAACGTAAAACTCATAGTAAAACGGGTTATACAGGAGTTTACAAAGAGCACAAACGTTATAGAGCTGTGATTTCTTACAAGCAAAAAGCTTTACATTTGGGAATGTATGATACTCCTGAAGAAGCAGCGATGGCTTATAATAAGAAATCTGCTGAATTGTTTGGTGAAGATGGAAAAATTAATGTAATTCCAGCTGAAGCTTAAAAACTTTTTTGCATAGAAAAAGCATTAAGCACATGTTGTCTGACAGCATGTGCTTTTTTTTGTTCGTTTCCTTTTTTATTTCATAAATACCTACGTATCTTTGAGCTGAAATTGGATGACTCCAAAATTTATTTTGATACTAAAGACATAGGATGGGTTGGTTTAAAAGATTAAAAGAAGGGATACAAACAGCTACTAAAAATAAGAAAGAAGCTCCTGATGGTTTGTGGTTTAAATGTAAGGAATGCAAGGAAGCAGTTACTATGAAAGAGTTGAAATCTAATTTTTATAAGTGTCCAAAATGTGATACGCATGTACGAATTGGATCGCACGATTATTTTGATCTTTTATTTGATGGTAAATTTGAAATTCATTTTGAAGAAATATTATCAAGTGATCCTTTGAAATTTCAAGATGTAAAAACCTATCCTGATAGACTTGAAGCAGCAAAAGAGAAGACTGATTTGTCGGATGCTATTTGTGTGGCTACTGGGAAAATAAAAAAACGCCCCATAGTCATAGCTGCGATGGATTTTTCATTTATTGGAGGTTCAATGGGTTCTGTCGTCGGAGAGCGAATTTCTAGGGCAATCGATTTGGCTATCCAAACCAAAACGCCATTTATGATTATTTCCAAGTCGGGGGGAGCGAGAATGATGGAAGCGTCTTATTCTTTAATGCAAATGGCAAAAACATCTGTAAAATTATCTCAGTTAGCGAAAGCTGGAATTCCATATTTCTCATTTCTTACAGATCCTACTACTGGAGGGGTGACCGCTTCATTTGCTATGTTGGGTGATATGAATTTTGCGGAACCCAACGCATTGATTGCTTTCGCAGGACCTAGAGTTGTTAAGGAAACTATCAAAAAAGATCTTCCCGAAGGATTTCAACGTTCTGAATTTTTATTGGAGCATGGCTTTTTAGATTTTATCGTGGATAGGTCTGAATTGAAAGAGAAAATTGGTGAATTATTGATGTTTTTTGATGCTTCTGGTCAGAAAAAGGCTTCTGTTGCTCCTTAGGAGTTAATGGTAATTTGGAATTAGGAATTAGGAATTAGGAATTAGGAATTACGAATTAGGAATTACGAATTACGAATTATTCCAAAATATAGATTTTTCTCATTCGAGTAATTCTTTTTTT
>CAZOHX010000360.1:0-4013 GCA_964579315.1 uncultured Saprospiraceae bacterium | reverse complement strand
TCATCCGAGTAGATTTATCATCTTTCAAAAATGCTATGCTAAATCCCCAAGAAAAACCAAACAACCCCAAAAAGCTACTGAATCATCGGTTTCAAATCTTTATACTCTTGGATAGCTTCTTGTATTTTTTCCATACGATTTTCTGGACTTGGGTGCGTACTCATAAATTCTGCTTGACGTTTTCCACCAGATGCTGCTTTTAGGATTTTCATCACGCCAAGCATTTGAGTAGGATCATATCCTGCCCTAATCATAAAACGAACCCCCAAATTATCGGACTGCAGCTCTTGTCCTCGCCCATATTTCATACTTATTACATTGGCAATCATTCGAGCAGCTTGGGCGGTGGAGTAATCTCCTGCAGCAATCACTGCAGCTCCTGTCAATCCTTGCGTAAGTTCCTGTTTTGCAATACGTTCTGCACCATGTCTTGCTACTACGTGGCCGATTTCATGCCCTAAAACACCTGCCAACTGATCTTCATTTTCCAATTTTGAAAAAAGGGCCATAGTGATAAAAACTTGACCGCCTGGGAGAGCAAAAGCGTTAATGGTATTGGGATCTGCTAGTAGATGAAAATTGTATTGATAATCTGTTTGACCTGCTTCAGAAGAGCGGACCAATTTTTGTCCAACTTGTTTTACAAAGGCTTGAGCTTCTTCATCAGGATACAACCCACCATATTGCTGTACCATTCTTGGAGTGGATTGCAAACCCAACTGGACTTCTTGATCTACGGTAAGAGCAACACGTTGTTTTTTACCAGTAATCGGATTAAACTGAGTTTTTGAATAATATTTAAAAAGTGCAACTGCTACGAAAATCAATCCGATAATGAGTCTTCCCTTCAAACTACCTCCTCTATTGCCATATCCTCTTCGTCCAAATGCCATAATATTTTGTTTTTGTGTTTTAATAAATAATGAGTAAATAAATTCTGAAATGGAATTATTTATGAACCAATGTACAAAGTATTTTTTATTTTTTATATTTTGAATAAACTTTTTTAATTAAGAATGGTTATTTTTGGTATAAATTACACTTCTATTAAGATTGATTTGATTTGAAGTATTATGAGATATCTGATGAATTATGAAGCGACAAGCTAGTGCCAATATCCCCAATAAGTATGGAAATTTTGAATTAATGGCGTATTCCAATGACAAAGGAGAGCCTATGCCACATTTGGTATATTTGGCTTCGGTAACTGATTTTAATAAGCCTGTAAATGTTAGGATTCATTCAGAATGTTTGACAGGAGATTTGTTGGGATCATTTCGGTGTGATTGTGGAGAGCAATTGGAAGCATCTATGAAATATATTGCTGAAAATGGGGGTTTGATTATTTATTTAAGGCAAGAAGGTCGTGGAATAGGACTTATCAATAAACTGAAAGCCTATAATCTACAAGATAAGGGGGTAAATACAAAAGATGCCAATATTCAACTTGGTTTTGCAGCAGATGCTAGGAGTTTCGAGCATGCTGTAGAAATATTAAATGATTTAGGAATTAAATCTATTCATTTATTGACCAATAATCCTTTGAAAATTGATGCGATTGAAGCCTCTAATATAAGGTTAATAAGTCGTATTCCGATTGAAATACCCGCTAAAAAGGAAAATAAATTTTATTTAGAAACGAAGCGTGATTTGATGGGGCATATTATTAGTTGAGTGCTGCACAGTTGAGTAAAAAAACTGCAATATATGGCTATGGTAATGAGTTGAAAGTACACGTTTACCGTAGGTTGTATTTGAAGATATATTCGGGGATACCTAAATAATTATCTCGCATTCTCACAAGTATCCGCCTTGCCACAATACCCACAATTTTCACCTTCGGCTCTATTCGATGCACAAGTACCATGAAATTCAGGCTTACCTTTCACAACGCCTTTGATGTTCATTAATAAAAAAGAGACCCCAAAAACTACGAATATAATGGCTAATGTATATATAAATTCCATTTTTTGAATGTTTTATTAACTTAAAGTAATACAACGATGTATCTTAGCACAAAATTACGTCTTTTCTAATTAATATTCAGTTATTTTGAATAAATCTTAATAAAAAATGAAGAATAAATTAAAAGCATTTGAGCGACTTTTAAATATCATGGATGATCTGCGTTCTCAGTGTCCTTGGGATAAAAAACAAACTTTTGAAACGTTGAGAAATTTAACGATTGAGGAGACCTATGAGTTGGCAGATGCTATTTCAGATAGCGATTTGGATGGAATCAAAGAAGAAATTGGTGATTTATTGCTTCATATGGTTTTTTATGCAAAATTGGGAGATGAAGTGGGAGCGTTCAACATTGCGGATGCCTTAAATGCTGTTTGTGAAAAATTAATTCATAGACACCCACACATATATGGAGATGTAAAAGTGAAGAACGAAGAAGAAGTGAAGCAAAATTGGGAACAATTAAAACTTAAAGAAGGGAAAAAATCTGTTTTGGAAGGAGTGCCCAAGTCACTACCTGCTATGGTGAAGGCATATCGTATGCAAGAAAAAACGGCTATGGTAGGTTTTGAATGGGAAAATAAAGAGCAAGTTTGGGAGAAAGTGGAAGAAGAAATTCTAGAATTAAAGGAAGCGGTAAACGAAAATATGTCGCAATCCCGACGAGAAGATGAGTTTGGAGATGTACTATTTTCATTGATAAATTATGCAAGATTTATAGGTGTAGATCCTGAAACAGCTTTGGATAGAACCAATAAAAAATTTAAATCAAGATTTGAATACATTGAAGAGAAAGCTCCTAAATCGTTGAATGACATGACCTTATCTGAAATGGATAAACTTTGGAATGAGGCTAAGATTAAATAAGCTAAAAATTATTTCAATTGAGTGTAAATAGAAGGGATAAAGCTAGGATTTTAAATGTTAATATCCTAATCATTTGTTAAAACCTTTTGATAGCTTTCATTGTATCTATTTATATCGTATTTTTATAACATTATTGAACGTATTTCAAAATTTAAGAAATGAAAAAATTATTGCCACTAGGCTTATTGATTTGTGTAATAGGATTATTTTATGGTTTTCAAAGTAATGAGACCATTTCAGAAACACAAAATACAGAAAAAATTGAAAAATTAAAATGGTATAGTTGGGAGGAAGCTGTTGAGCTAAATAAAACACATCCTAAAAAGTTGATGGTAGATGTTTATACAAAATGGTGCGGTTGGTGTAAAGTGATGGATAAAAAGACTTTTACAGATCCAAAGGTGATTGCCTTAATTCAGAAAAACTTTTATCCTGTAAAATTGGATGCCGAACAAAGAGCGGATATCCATTTTCAAGGAAATGTCTTTAAATATAAAGGAGAAGGGAGACGAGGTGCCAATGAGTTGGCAGTAGCCTTACTAAATGGTCGAATGAGTTACCCTAGCATCGTTTATCTAAATGAAAAATTTGAAAAGATTACGGTATCTCCAGGTTATAAAAAGCCAGATGGTATGATTCAAGAATTGACATTTATTGGCGAAGATCATTATTTGACACAAAAATTTAATGAGTTTATTGCAAAATAGATAAAATAAAGTAGTCGGACATATATTTGTCCACTTACTAAAAAAGGCTTTTCTATCTTCATAGGAAGGCTTTTTTTGTTATATTTGTGATTCAATAGAAATCATTATGTCAAAGCAAATTAGAATATCGATTTATTTTATTATTTCCTTATTACTTGTAGGCTATATGTTTTATATAGACGAGGGAAATTATAATTTTGAGTGGATGAAATCTATGGGTACTTGGCTCATCTTTGTTGGTTATGTTATCGTTGTTTTTTTAGGACAAGTGGTAATTTCAGAAGTTTTTCTTAAAACCAACAAAAATTTCAGTAAGTTATTTTGGAGTATCATCTTGGGGCCCTTTTTAGGTGCATCTCTCATTGCTTTTCTGCTCTTCTGTTTCGTTCAAATACGTAGTTTATTTTTATGAAATAGCTCATAGTAATCTGTTTCAACTACTTATGTCATTTGGCATTACAATTTTCAAGGATT
>CAZOHX010000359.1:0-4018 GCA_964579315.1 uncultured Saprospiraceae bacterium | reverse complement strand
GGAAAAGTAAATCCTGATCCTAATAAGGCAAAACCAGGTGCTAAGAAAAAATAATTGATTGTAAATCAGTTAATCTTATTCCTAAAGCCCAAACAAGAAAACTTGTTTGGGCTTTTTTTTGTATCTATCTTTTGTAGGTCAAAATACTTTGGTTACTTTTGAGCATGTTCTTAAGGAATTAATTGAATTGAATGAATTAAATTATTAATCTTGAATAAATATTTATCACTTGTTAAATTTAGCCATACCATATTTGCATTGCCTTTTGCATTGGTCGGCTATTTTATAGGTTTGGCATCGACACATCAATCTTTTGATGTTTGGTTATTGGTAAAAGTCATCTTATGTATGATTTTTGCTCGAAATGCTGCCATGGCATTTAATCGTTTTTTGGATCGGGATATTGATTCTAAAAATGAAAGAACCGTTACCAGAGAAATTCCCGCAGGACAAATATCTCCGAGACAAGCAGTTTTATTTGTATTGATAAATGTGATTTTATTCATTCTAGTGACCTATTATATAAATCCTTTAGCATTCTATCTATCTCCGATTGCACTGATTGTTGTATTGGGATATAGTTTTACGAAACGATTTACATCCTTATGTCATTTCGTTTTGGGTATTGGACTTTCTTTAGCTCCCATTGGTGCTTACATTTCGGTATCTGGTACCTTTGCAATGATTCCTGTATTATATGGTGTGGCAGTTTTATTTTGGGTATCGGGTTTTGATATTATTTACGCCTTACAAGATGAAGATTTTGATCATCAAAATGGCTTGCATTCAATACCCGTAATTTTAGGCCGGTCAAGAGCTTTAGTTCTATCCAATGTCCTGCATATATTTACTGCATTGATTATTTTTTACAGCGGATATTTGATGAGTCAACAATTTAGTCAATTACAATACCTTCATTGGATAGGTGCAGCTGTTTTTATTTTTCTTCTTTTTTATCAACATTCTTTAGTTAAGCCTCACGATTTGAGCAATATTAATCTTGCATTTTTTACTACGAACGGTATGGCAAGTTTGGCGTTTGGTATTTTTTTGATTCTGGATTTTTTGACTTAAAGGCAAAGAGAAATAAAGGCACTTTTTGAAGAATATTTCATTTTACTTCTTCATGTATCCAGCTAATACTGCCTAGAATTTGTTATTTAAGCGAAAAAGATGTAACTTTACGTCTAGTATAGTAACGTATATGATGTTTTTTTATTTGTTACCAATACTTTCTTTAGACTATTGATATTTATTTTTTGTATTGGATATGTCTTTCCCTCCTTTGTGAAGTTGTTTATCGTGTAGATTTTTGAGATACCATAATTCCGTTACTATTATTTTAATAGGCTAAAATAATCGATTATAATCTTAGGTAGATTGAATATTTTATATTTTACTTATGCAAATATTGTTTATATTCTCTACAATACTAAGGTGTTATATATATAATATTTTTTTTCCCACTTTGATTTTGCTTTGATATCTTAAAATGGTATAATAGTTGCATTGTCTATATGTGTGGGGTTAAAAAAAAATAATGTATAAGAATGAATCACATTTCATGGGATTTCATTTTTAGCATGATTTTTGCAAATTATTATCAAACAAATACATATTTAAAAGAGAATTACCGAAAATTAAAATTAGTTGACATGAAAAAAATTACCACACTATTAGCATGCTTCCTTCTTCTTGGAACTTTTGCCAAGGCACAACAGGATGCCATGTTTACAAAGTACATGTTTAATTCTTTAACTTATAACCCAGCATATGCGGGTTCAAAAGAACACATGGCACTTGGATTACTTCATAGATCTCAATGGATTGGGATTGAAGGAGCTCCACTTACACAATCTTTTACAATGCATACTCCTCTATCTAATAATAGGGTAGGTGTAGGAATGAATGTGATTAATGATAAAATTGGACCTTCCAATGATTTATTTGTTGGTCTAGATTATGCTTATCGTATTAAAATTGGTCCAGGAAAATTATCTTTTGGGATTCAAGGTAGTATTGAAAACTGGAGAGCCGATTGGACTCTTTTAGATCCTGAAAATGTTTTTGATCCTAGTTTTAATACAGCACCTAATACATGGTTGCCTAATTTTGGAGCAGGATTGTATTATTATACCAAATTCTTTTATTTAGGAGCTTCTGTTCCTAAATTAATTAAAAATGATTTGACGCCTGCAAATAATAAAAATAACTTTTTATTAAATAAAGGAAGACGTCATTACTTCTTGACGGGAGGAGTTGCTATTCCATTAAATGGAGATGATTTGGTTTTTAGACCATCTGTGTTAGTGAAAAATGTTGGACTTTTTGATGATGGTATTACTGCTCCTACTGAGTTTGATGCTGACTTATCATTGCTGTTCTATCAAGCTTTTTGGATTGGTGTTTCATTTAGATCTGCTTTTGAATTTAAAGATAGTTCTTATGATTCTGTTGACTTTTGGGCTTCATACAATTTGCCAAATGGATTAAGAATTGGTGCTGCTTTTGATTATACATTAACAAAACTAAATCAAGCAGCTAAAGGTTCATTTGAATTGATGGTAGGCTATGAGTTTGATTATAAAACTGAGCGTACTGTTACCCCAAGATATTTCTAAGATAATTAAATTAATAAAGAGTACCATTTATTTGGTCTCCCATAAACTTATTTTGGTTGGATTTTCCACTTTCGTTATTGAAAGTGGTAAATCTAACTCCAATAACTAAAACACTTGAAACATGTTTAAGCGATTAATTTTAGCTGTTTTTATAATAACAGCAAGCGTATCCGTTGGCTTTTCTCAAGCTTCTAAATTGAAGAGAGCTAAGCATATGATGGAAAAATTAAATTACATTGGTGCCATTAAAGAATACAATCGTATTCTAGCATTAAATGATGATCCAACTGCAAAAATAAATATTGCAGAATGCTACAGAAAAATCAGTGATTCTGAAAATGCAGAATATTGGTATGGTCAAGTAGTACGATTACCAGAGTCAGAACCTGTCCATAAATTGTATTATGCTCAAGCATTACAACGTAATGGAAAATGTGATTTGGCAAAAGAATGGTATGTCAAATATGTAGAAGAAGTTCCCGATGATCTTCGTGGACAGTACCTAGTAAAGGCTTGTGACAATGAAGAAGAATTGATGACTAAAAATGCAGGTCTTTATGAAATCAAGCATATGGATTTTAATTCTAGTTTGGATGACTTTGGTCCAGCTTATTATGAAGATGGTTTACTCTTCGCTTCGGAAAGAGAAAAAGGTGGAATGGTGAGTCGAGTTCATAGTTGGACAGGATCTCCTTTCTTGAATCTGTATTATGTCGATACTGAAGTAGAATCTACGGATGATGGTTCTTGTGGTAAAATCGACTATGGACGCCCATCTAAATTTTCTAGTGATTTGAACGGAAAATATCATGATTCTAATCCTATTTTATCTCCAGATAAATCTACTATTTATTTTACACGAAATAATGATCAAGGACATTCTGATGACGGTACAGTCTTATTGAAAATTTATTTTGCTGAGAAAAAAGGAGAACATAGTTTTGGGAAATTGATGAGTCTGCCTTTTAATAGTGATGAGTATAATGTTGCTCACCCTGCTTTGAGCTTAGATGGTGAAAAATTGTATTTTTCTTCTGATATGCCAGGTGGATTTGGTGGAATGGACTTATATGTATCTGAAAAAGATGGTGGAAATTGGGGACCTCCTACAAATTTAGGACCTCAAATCAATACTGAAGGAAATGAAATTTTCCCTTTCTATTCACAAGATAAGAAATTATACTTTGCATCTAATGGACATGTAGGATTGGGTGGATTGGATATTTATTATATGGAAGATAAGGGAGATGGTGAATTTGGACAAATCGTTAATATTGGTTACCCATTAAATACAGTTTCAGACGATTTTGGATTGATTTTTAATGAAACAAATACTTGTGGATATTTCTCTTCCGATAGAACTGGCGGTGCTGGTAACGATGATATTTATAGCTTCG
>CAZOHX010000358.1:0-4020 GCA_964579315.1 uncultured Saprospiraceae bacterium | reverse complement strand
GGTTTTGCTATTGGCTACTCTAAAATTATAGCTTAATTTCTAACGAAGTATTAATTCAAGGAATGAATTAAAAGAATAAAATAGCGTTCCAACTTGTCGTATGAATAATTTTTATTACATTTGGCTCTATTTAATTATTAAGAAAAACAAAACGAAACGAAAATGGCTTTACTTGTAATCATAATCTTTGTATTGGGATATGTGGCAATTGTTTTTGAACATCCTTTGCGATTGGACAAAACGGTACCCGCCTTATTATTAGGTGTATTAACTTGGACTTTTTTATCCTTGGGATTTAACTCGGGGAGCTTGGAGATTATTGATGGACATAAGCATATATTTAATTTGGCTCATGGTTTGGAAGAGGCACACCATGGATTTGTAGGTGCTCTTTTACATCATTTAGGTAAAACGGCAGAAATATTAGTATTTTTAATTGGTGCAATGACAATTGTAGAAATTATTGATTTGCATCGTGGATTTGAAGTTTTGAAAGGTTGGATTAAAACCAAGAAGAAAAGTAAATTACTTTGGATTGTAGGTATTATTGGTTTTATTCTCTCTGCTATTATTGATAATTTGACTGCAACCATTGTTTTGGTAACTTTACTTAGAAAAATTATAAAAAATAAGGAACACAGGATTTGGTACGCAGCATTAATTGTGATTGCTGCCAATGCTGGTGGGGCTTGGTCGCCTATTGGTGATGTCACCACAACTATGCTTTGGATCGGTGGGAAAACTTCAGCATTTGGTTTAGTTGCTGAATTAATTCTTCCATCTGTTGTTTGTTTTGTTGTTCCTTTCTTTTTGGCTTCTAGAATGGATGTGTTTAAGGGGGATATCGTTGTAGATACTACTGAAGATGAAGAAGCAGAAAGATTATTGAGTAGTAAAACGATGCTTTATCTTGGATTGGGAGCCATAGTATTTGTACCTATTTTTAAAACAGTCACTCATCTACCTCCTTATATGGGGATGATGCTTGGTTTAGGGGTAGTTTGGTTGGTTTCTGAGTATATTCATCCCGAGGAAGATTTTTCAGAGGAAAGAAAACATTTGTATTCCCCTCATACTGCTTTGAGTCGTATCGAAATGTCTAGTATTCTTTTCTTTTTAGGAATCTTGTTAGGTGTGGGTGCATTGGAAACTTTAGTTACGCATGGTGTCGGTACTCTAAGATATTTGGCAGAATCCCTGCAAGCGGTTGTGCCCAATCAAAATGTAGTGATTATTCTTCTAGGATATGTTTCTGCGATTATTGATAATGTACCTTTGGTAGCAGCTACGATGGGGATGTATAAGCATACTTTGGATGATCCATTATGGCATTTTATTGCGTATTCAGCAGGAACAGGTGGTAGTATGATTATCATTGGATCTGCGGCATGTTTTGCGGCAATGTGTATGGAAAAAATTAATTTTATTTGGTATCTGAAAAAGGTGTCTTGGTTGGCAATGGCGGGGTTCCTAGCTGGGGCAGGGGTCTTTTTATTGATGCATTAATCTTTATTGTTAAATTATAATCTCTCATAGAATCAATAGCGGTAGCAGAAAACAACGAAAGTTCAAAAGAACAATTTTTTATATCACTTCAAATAATTTTAATTATGAAATTCAAATTTATAGTATGGTCATTTGCATTATCAATGATGCTTTTTTCATGTGGAAATGACAAAAAAACAGACAAAACAACAGCATCTACTCCGAAACCAGCAGTAGCTCAAACATGTACTTATACCCCTAACAAAGAAGGTATTAAAGTACATTGGACAGCTTTTAAAACCACTAAAAGAATTGGGGTAAAAGGTACTTTTGATGATGTGAAAGCAGAAACTAAAGTGAATGCAAAATCAATTTCTAATATGATTAATGCTACTACTTTTTTAATTCATACTTCAAGTGTCAACTCTAATAATGAAGGTAGAGATAAGAAATTGGTAGAGTTCTTTTTTGGAAAATTCGCAAGTACAGATATTGCAGGATTGATGCAATCTGCTTTGGGGGATAATATGAAAGGTGAAGGAAATATCAATTTGACAATGAATGGAATGGCAAAAGATGTACCTTATACTTATACAGTGGAAGGAGATATTTTGAAAGTGCATACCGTGATTGATACAGATAAGTGGAATGGTCAAAAAGCTATCGCTTCTATTAATAAAGCTTGTAAAGATAAACATACTGGGGCAGATGGTGTTTCTAAAACTTGGAATGATGTAGATATTGTCGTTGAGGTTCCTTTTACTAGAAATTGTAAATAAATAGTCAAGGTTAAAAATGGAGTGAACAAATCAGTTTGTTCACTCCAATATCATACCTAAAACGAGTTATTTATTTATTTCATCACATAATATGAATTGTGATGTAAAATTTGAGTCAATTCTCTCTTCAAATCTGCAGATGCATCCATTACCAAATCTCCATCTGTTGGAAATGGCATGATTTGATTTCCTAATCTACTGCATGATTCACTTGATAGTGCTCTTCTGTTTCCTCTGTAGGTTGCTGCATAATTTGTAAACTCAGTCACTACATTGACCGCATTGGTTTTTAGTATTTGAGATTTAGTGTTGTCATAGTAGGTCAAGCGGCCTCTTACTCTTGCTGTTTTTTCTTGATAAGTTTCAAAAACATCTGCATGAATGAGTGTGAATCGTTCTACTTTTATATCATTACCAAGTGTATCTTTCATTACGTTTCCATTACTATCCAAGACATAGTCATATCCATCTTGTATTTCTTTTGTATCGACATATTGACGTTCTCTGATGATTTCTGGGCTGATGTCGATGTCGGTGATTGCCAATTCAATATGGTAATCAAACTTGGATAATGCATTCGGATTGGTGTAATATTCTGTCCATAAATCGTCTGCATCATCGATATTGATTTGTAAAATTTCTTTTTCAAAATCCTTAGGGATAAATGTTTTGGATTGATTGACCATATTGAATAATACTCTATTTATTCCTAAATCTCGGGCTAGTCTTTCTAAAGTTCTTTTTTCCTTGAAATTGGTGAAATATCTTTCTGTCTTCTCTAAATTTTCATAGGCTTCTCTTGCAGCTAATTTATCTCCTTTTTTTGCTTGATCGATAAGCGAAACTGCATTTTGGTAATAATAGTCCGCAGCTTTGTTTCTTGATTCTAATTCTCTAGCATCAATTTTTACAAAACGAAAGCTGCCTTGATATCCTTTTTTGCTTACCAAGGGTAAAAATGGCTCTATGATATTTTGACGCTTCTGAATTCTTTTATGAATTTCATTGATACGCACCCATTTTTTGGGTTCATTACTCGCCATCAATGATTTGATTTGACGCATATCTCTTTCTGTCGCTTTTTTAAAGGCTTTTTCAATAGTGACAATATACTTTTTTTTCTTGTTTTTTCTTTGCAACTTCTTTGCTGCAAGAATTACTGCTTCGTCATATTGTCCTGTCTCTACCAAATCTTGTGGTGAAGTACAAGAGGCAACAAAACTGATTGCAAATAATGCAATAAAAAGGCGGAATACATTTTTTGTCGTTTTCATGATGCTCTTGTTTAAAAGTTAAATAATGTTGTTAATTTGATTGGTTTTTCTGATTTACAGTTTTATTATTTCGTTTAATATAACAAAAGTGCGATTTAAAAAGTGATAAGTAACTTACCAAACCGTTAATAGTTTAGTCCAAAATGTTAAAAAGTATTAAGACTTTGCTATTTTTGTTAAATTCTTTGAAAAAGAGAGTATATTTTGTGAAAATGGCGGAATTTTTTAGTCTTACATTTCTAATTCTTAATTTTTAATAATGAGTATAAAAGTAGCAAATCTTACAAAGGTATATGGCACCCAAAAGGCAGTCAATGATTTGTCTTTTGAAGTGAAATCTGGTGAAATTGTGGGTTTCTTAGGTCCTAATGGTGCGGGAAAAACAACCACAATGAAAATTGTTACGGGATATATCTCTGCAACAGAGCGCGTCGCTACCGTTTGTGGATATGATGTCAATGATCATCCAGAAGAAGTCAAAA
>CAZOHX010000357.1:0-4022 GCA_964579315.1 uncultured Saprospiraceae bacterium | reverse complement strand
CTACAAAATAATCCCAGATAGCAGCACGTCTTTGAAAAGGGTCGGTACGACTATTTTGAGATAACACATTTTCTGTTCTTTGAAATTCGGTCCAACTAATATCTTTCCCGTTTACAATTCCAGCTGTGGTTTGTTTATTTTTACCAAAAATACTAGTTTTTCCAGAAATCATCCCCATTAAGATAAAGGATGCAAGTCCTAGAAACATCATTGCTACTAGAATCCAGCTTCTACTTCTAATTTTGCCTATTAATGCCATTTATTTAATTTTATTATTAATTGTTCACTTAATTGTTGATTATCAATTGATTATAGATTGAATTTCCATAAAATATATATCCAATATCTTCAAATAGCCATTTCTTTTTGAAAAATCCTTGCAAAGGTAAGCCCTTTGTGTGTTAAAATCAAAAAAAAGCGGTATTATCGTTGTCCACCTTTTTACTACAAATAAGAAATATGGATTCATTTAATCTTTAATTTGAAAAAGATTTTCACCAGCCGCATATAATTCTTCATAAAAATCTTCACCATATTTACGAATGATAGCATCTTTAACGAATTTATAAATAGGTAGTTTCTCTTTTTTGCCTAAATCGCAAGCTTTATTACAAATATCCCAAATATCATACTGTAAAATTTCCATTCCAGTATGTCTATTTTCAGAAATACGTATGGGATAGAGATGACACGAGATCGGTTTCATAAAATCTGTTTTGCCATCACGATAGGCCTGTTCTATTCCACAAACCGCAATTCCATTATCCAGATAGGTCATATAAACACAAGCACCATTGTCTAATAAAGATGTGCCATATTCTTTAGGTTGTTTAAAATAGGTAAAAAGCCCTTTTTCTTCGATTACTTTCAATCCTTCTTTGGATAAATAAGGTTTAATATCCTCAAAAATAGCTTCCAATTTATGCAACTCAGGCGTATCCAACGGAGCACCAAAATCACCTTCCCAACAACAAGCTCCTTTACATGCATTTAAGTTGCATTTAAAGTGCTGTTTAAATATATCATCACTTACGATGACTTCTTGTATTATTATCATGATAAAATTCTAATTCAAAAATAAAAAATTCTAATTTTGCAAACCACCTTTCGATAAAAATCGTACAAATCTAAGATTCAAATTGAATTAAACATATTAATTTAACAGAATAGTGATTTTTAGGGCAAAAAGTGTAGTTAATAATGTCGTTTCAGGACAAGATTGCAAATGTCATTCAATACTATGACAATTATTATCAAAAAAAACTGGATATTGCAGTTTTATTATTATACTATTCCGATTAAGAAAAAGTAATTAAAAAAATACTTTTAGAAATTTCAAAAAAAATTCAAAATATAGAAACATGGATCCATTAAAACAAAAATTTAGAGATAAAGCATTGAGTTTAGCCGTAGAGTTGAAAAAACTTAGAAAAGCAAATGCAGCTGTAAAGGTAGGAGAAGTAAATATTGCTCAGTTATTTGGAGGAATGAGAGGGGTGAAAAGTATGATTTGGGAGACATCTCATCTAGATCCAATTGATGGTATTAAATTTAGAGGCTATTCTATTCCTCAATTAAAAGAGTTACTTCCAAAGGCAGACGGAGGAAAAGAGCCCCTTCCTGAAGGGCTTTTCTGGTTGATGCTAGTAGGCGAAATCCCGACGGATGAAGAAGTAAAATGGTTGGCAGACCAGTGGAGAAATAGAAGTAATGTACCTGCACATACCTTCACAGTATTGGATAGTTTACCAAAAGACGCCCATCCTATGATGCAATTTACGATAGCGATTGCTTCCATGCAATCAGAAAGTATTTTTGCGAGAAGATATTCAGAGGGTATGAATAAATCAGAATATTGGGATGCTACTTATGAAGATACGATGAACTTGATTGCAAGATTGCCTCGTGTAGCTGCATATATATATAGACGATCCTATCATGACGGAGATCATATTTCTCCAGATTTCACCTTGGATTGGGCTGCGAACTTTGCACATATGTTGGGAGTGAATGATACACCAGACTTTAAGAGTCTAATCAGATTGTATTTAACCATTCATGCGGATCATGAAGGCGGAAATGCATCTGCACATACAACACATTTGGTAGGATCGACATTAAGTGATGCTTATCTATCATTATCAGGAGGTATGAATGCCCTAGCGGGACCACTACATGGGTTAGCAAATCAAGAGGTTGTAAAATTTATTTTGAACATGATGGATGCCTTAGGTACAAGTAAACCTACCGAAACACAAATTAAAGACTATGTAAATAGTACATTGGCATCAGGAAGAGTAATTCCTGGATTTGGACATGCTGTATTAAGAAGACCAGATCCAAGATATGTAGCTCAACAAGAATTTGCAAAAGAGTACATCCAAGATTCTGACATTGTAGATATTGTTCGTAAAATGTTTATAGTTGTTCCAGAAGCCTTAAAAGCATTAGGGAAAGTAAAAAATCCTTGGCCAAATGTAGATGCACATTCAGGAGCGTTGTTAATCCATTATGGAATGAAAGAGCATAGTTTTTATACGGTACTGTTTGGAGTTTCACGAGCATTAGGCGTATTATCCTCTTTGTGTTGGTCACGAGCATTGGGTATGGCGATTGAGCGTCCAAAGTCTGTAACAAGTAAATGGGTAAAAAATTACTTAAAAGAAACAACCGTTGCGACAAAAAATTAAGCACATGTTTTGTCTTTTTTAATTTTTAAAATTACTTTTGAGCTTTTTAACAGACTAAATTATAATTATGAATTATCCAGATAATTTAAAATATACAAAAGATCATGAATGGGTTCGAGTAGAAGGGGATACTGCTTATATCGGCATTACCGATTTTGCTCAAAGTGAATTAGGTGAATTAGTTTTTGTAGAAGTAGAGACCGTAGGAGAAGATTTGGGAAAAGAAGAAGTATTTGGAACAGTAGAAGCGGTAAAAACAACTTCTGATTTATTTATGCCTATTTCGGGAAAGGTCATAGCATTTAATCCTAAATTGGATGAAACAGATGGAGATGAGCCAGGTCTTATTAATTCAGATCCATATGGAGAAGGCTGGATAATAAAAATAGAAATTAGTAATGTATCAGAATTAGATGAATTGATGGATGCTTCGGCATATCAAGATGTTATTGGATAATTTTTTTAATGCATCATACACCAAAAATAATTTTTCAATCATCTATTAAATATATCGTTCATTGAAATACTATTACCCAGCCATTTTTTGGGGCATTTTTATCGTGATTGTTTCGACTATTGGAGGTATTAGTTTACCTCCTACACTTTGGGATATTATCGCATTTGATAAAGTGGCTCATTTTGGTGTATATGCGGTTTTTGTATTTTTGTTGAATTGGGGATATGATTTGAATAGAAGATATTCAAAAATATCAATTTGGAGTCTAAGTATAGCAATTTTCTTAGGAATTTTGATGGAAATTGTACAATATTCATTTTTTCCCAATAGATATTTTGAATTTGCCGATATTATTGCTAATATTATCGGTGCTTTCTTAGGAAGCACGATTTATAAGCGTTTTTTTTTATAAAAATTTTTAATTTATGGTTTATTTGATTGACCTAAGTATAGGTGGAAAACCTTTGGTTTTATCAATATTAGGAATTTTTGTTTTAGTTATTGCGTTGATTTATTTTTTTCGTACTAAATTTAAAGGCTATGCCAATCAAAATTTAGGAGAAAAGTATAATGATACAAAAAGAAGAACAAAATATCCTGAAGTTGATGCATTCCGTTTTAGTGGTCCATTTTTAAACTTTGGCTTATTGGCTACTTTAGCAGTAGTACTATTAGCTTTTAGTTGGACAACTTATGAGGAGGAAGTATTTATTCCTGATGGAGCATTAACAATGGAAGATGATATTGAAGTTGCTCCGCCTAGAACTGCTGAGCCACCGCCACCGCCACCGCCACCACCACCACCAGTAATTGAAGAGGTGCCTGAAGAATTGGTGGAAGAAGAAGAAGTGGTAGATTTTGTAGATAATAGTGTG
>CAZOHX010000356.1:0-4026 GCA_964579315.1 uncultured Saprospiraceae bacterium | reverse complement strand
ACATGACCATTGAATGTGATAAAAATATTGATTTTAATACTCAACTGAATACATGGCTAGATAATCATGGTGGAGCAACTGCTACTGGTGGATGTGGCAATTCTTGGTCTTATAATTATACTAAAGGGGATCCTTTAACTCAGACATGTAGTGTCTTGACAGGATATGTCGATGTGATTTTTACTGTAACGGGATGTGATGGTTCTTTGGAAACCAATGCCCGATTTACAATAGAAGATACAACTGCTCCAGAAATAACAAATGTACCATCTGATGGCAGTATGATTACGGCTACCGATAATTGTTCAGATGCAGATCACTTGTCTATTACGTCTGCTGATACTGGAAATGCAACTGGCTGTGACATGACACGTACATGGACGGTAACAGATGAATGTGGCAATTCTGCCACAGCAACAGTTGATCTTTTAGGTGGTGGCGGAGATACAACGCCTCCAAATTTCACCTTCATTCCTGATGGAATGACAATCGATTGTAATGCAACACCAAATTTTGGGACACCTACGGCTACGGATGCTAATGGTGTAACACTTACTCATATAGACACAGATGTAAATGCGGATTGTGCCAATGATAGAAGTGTCACAAGAACATGGACTGCAACAGATGAATGTGGTAATTCATCTACAGCTTCCCAAACTATTTCTTTTAGTGATAATGAAGCACCATCGTTTACATATTTACCAATTGATTTGACCTTACATTGTGATGGGGATTTGACTATTCCTATGGCAACAGCTACGGATAATTGTAGCGGAAATGTTACTATCACCTTTACAGAATGGTTAAATGATGGAGCCGTTAGAGAAGATTGTAATCATGGATACGGATATGATATCCATAGAGAATGGACCGCTACCGACGCTTGTGGAAATACAACCAAAGCACAAACAGTAGCTTGGGCAGTTCCCGCAGGATATCGTGGTCCAGTATTTACCGAAACGCCAGAAACAAAAAATAAAACGATAGGTTGTCAAGAAGATGCTGTCTTTGGCGAAGCACATTGTACAACAGCCTGTGGTAATTTATCGCTTGTTTTTGAAGATTCTGAAATTTTAGATGATTGCAACGGGAAATCCTTTTCAAGAACTTGGACCGCAGTTGATGATTGTGGAAATGTAGAAACGATGACACAAACCTTATCTGTTCCTGCCGATACAGAAGCTCCTGAAATCACTTTTGTTCCTGAAGATACGCAAGTGACTTGTGGTGAAACCTTAGTTTTTGGAACACCTGAATGTAAAGATAATTGTACCGTTGGTATCAATCACTTTGATGTCAATTTTGAAGATAAACTAATTGACGGTTGTACGACGGAAAGAACTTGGTTTATTACAGATGCCTGTGGAAATATGGCGACGACTTCTCAACGAATTACAGTAATGGATGATATCGCTCCTGTTTTTGACCAAAATTTATCTGATAAATCAGGAAATTGTAATTCAAATTTAGAATTTGATAAGCCTACTGCTCATGATGCGTGCAGCTCAGCAGAATTATCTTTTGAAGATGTAACTACTCCGACGGATTGTGGTACATCGACTACTCGTACATGGTCTGCAACGGATGTTTGTGGAAATGTAAGTACCATTACCCAAACAATTACAAGAGAAGATACAGAAGCACCCACTTTTGAGCATACATTTGAAAATAAGACAATCAGTTGTGGAGAAGAAATCGTTTTTGATACTCCTACTACTAATGATGATTGTTCAGAAGTGAGCATTTCAAGTAAAGACCAGACTACTACTTTGGATTGTGAAATAATTCACACTAGAACATGGACCGCTGCTGATGTTTGTGGAAACGCAATTGAAATGACACAAAAGATTACCGTTATAGATGACAAAGCTCCTGTACTTACCAATTCATTAGAAGATTTCACTGTGGAATGTTCAACAGATTTTGAATTTGGAACACCAGTATTTGAAGATAACTGTTCAGAAGTAACTCAAACTAGTGAAGAAAAAGTAATTTCTGGAGCTTGTGAAATTAAACATCAAAAAATTTGGACTTTCAGTGATCAATGTGGTAATAGTTCAGAATATATTCAAACGGTGACAGAAGTGGATAATACGCCACCAAAATTTGATATTGCACCTGAAGATATGACCATGACAAGTGCTGAATTCTCAACTTTTACTGTTCCTACGGTCGAAGTTTCGGATCAATGTTCACTTGCAGCTACTCCAGAGTTGGAAATTACTTACCCAACCCAATCATGTGACAATGAATTTATTTATAAATGGAGTATTTCTGACTTATGTGGCAATGAAGCTACTCATAAAATAGTGGTTACTATTTCAGATATAGAAGCCAATTTGTCAATGGATACTCCTAGTAAAATTACTTGTGGTGATGAAATTACTTTAGATTTAGGGATTGAAGGTGGAATTGCTCCATATAATATTTCTTATAACATAGAAGGATCTGATGGTTGGGAAATTTTAGAAATTGATAATCAAAAAGTGGTTATTAATTCTGCAGATGGAACGGCAAAATTAACAGCAAGCGTCACAACAAATACTGGTTGTACAACCACTAAAGAAGTGGATTTATCCTGTATCAAAACATCTAGTTTAGATATTTTTGAATCAATTTCAAATTTTGAAATATCTCCAAACCCAGCGATGGATAAATTAACCGTCACTGTTGATAATCAGTATTTAAAAGCAGGTCAAATTGTAGTGATTAATATTTTAGGTAAAACCAAAATCAAACAAAATATCTCATTGCATCCTGGACAGAATATCATCAATTTGGATATTAATCAATTGGTACAAGGCACCTATTTAATTGGTTTAGAATCCAATGATAAAGAGTATTTCACTAAATTTATTAAGATTACTCCTTAGATTAAACATTTCATAATTAAGTTTTTAAGATGCTTGAAATCAAGATGGTTTCGAGCATCTTTTTTTACCTTTGCCCTTGAATGATTTTAGAAGGAAAAAATATTGTAGTACGAGATTGGATTATAGAAGACTTGAAATCTTTTGAATATTGGAATACAGGACACCATTCATGGATGGATTTTGATGGACCATATTATCCTAAGATGGATCAATTTGAGTTGGAGTACAATATTGATTTAGTCCGACAAAAGATCGAAAACAAACGTTTATCTAAACTTAGAAAACGATTGGTTATCGCACTGAAAGAGTCCAATCAGTTGATAGGAACATTATCATGGTATTGGCAAAGTCAAGAAACAAATTGGAAATCTATAGGGATAACATTATATGATGAAATGCAATGGACCAAAGGCTATGGGAAGGAAGCATTGACCATATGGATAGATTATTTGTTCACTAATGATGCCCAATTGATACGTTTAGATCTCCGTACCTGGAGTGGAAATTTGGGTATGATTAAATTATCTAAAAAACTAGGTTTTAAAGAAGAACGATTTCGAAATGCTAGAATAGTGAAAGGCAAATATTATGATGGAATAGCTATGGGGATTTTAAAAGATGAATGGATAAATCGAAAGAAAAAATGAAATTTAGTTACAAGTACCTACTACTATTTATCTCTTTACTATTGATCGAAATCTTTATTGCACTTTATGTGCATGACCGCTTTATTCGTCCATATTTTGGCGATGTGTTGGTGGTCGTATTGATTTATTTTTTAGTTAGAATTTTCTTTTCAGAAGATTCAAAAAAAGTAATTCTCAAAATAGCCTTAGGTTGTTTACTCTTTGCATTTGCAATTGAAATTGGTCAGTATTTTCATTTGGTAGATATCCTTGGATTGGGACATATCAAAGCTGCTCGGATCATTATCGGCACAGGATTTACTTGGTGGGACATGTTGGCGTATATTGGCGGCTATTTTTTAATATTGGGTTTGGAATATTTTGGGTTGTCTAGACTGGGGCAATTGTACAAAGACAAAAAGTAGTGTAGTTGGGGTAATATAAAACACAATTTGAACACTTAAGTAGTTGGACACATATTTTTCCATATATCTTTTTGATATATTTTGCCCAACTCTTTAGTA
>CAZOHX010000355.1:0-4039 GCA_964579315.1 uncultured Saprospiraceae bacterium | reverse complement strand
AGTTTGATGCACAATCTTCCGCTCACTTGATTTCCACTAATTTCCATACCATTTTCATCCATAAGGGCTGGAGCGATTCCAGGCATTGGTAAAGTGGCAAAGGTCGGTTTTGTAGGGGTGGAAAATGGAATGGGAGAAATCATTATGCCCCCCGTTTCCGTCTGCCACCAAGTATCTACGATAGGACAATTTTTATGTCCAATATGCTCATTGTACCAATTCCATGCTTCTTCATTGATTGGCTCTCCTACCGTTCCTAGAATTTTCAAACTAGATAAATCATATTTATCCACTACTTCCAAACCGTGTTTTGCCAATGCACGAATCGCCGTAGGGGCCGTATAAAATTGTGTTACTTTCAATTTTTCAACAATATTCCAAAATCGACCATAATCTGGATAACTTGGAACTCCTTCAAACATAACGGTTGTAGCTCCATTAGCGAGTGGTCCATAAACAATATAACTATGCCCTGTAATCCATCCAATATCAGCAGTACACCAATATACATCATTGTCTTGATACTGGAAAACATTCTTGAATGTATAGGCAGCATACACCATGTATCCAGCAGTGGTATGCAACATTCCCTTGGGATTTCCAGTTGAACCTGAAGTATAAAGTATGAAAAGTGGGTCTTCTGCATCCATCTCTTCCGCAACACATTCTGTAGATGCAGCATCTAATAAGGGCTGCAACCATTGATCTCTACCCGTTTCCATGTGAATTTTTGAATCAATTCGTTTGGCAACTAAAACCGTTTGAATAGATGGGCAATCAGATAAAGCTTCGTCCACAATCCCTTTTAAATCTATGGTCTTTCCACCACGAAAAGACCCATCCGATGTGAGCAATATTTTACAATCACTATCATTAATTCTTGTCGCCAAAGCCGTAGCGGAAAATCCAGCAAAAACCACAGAATGAATTGCTCCAATTCTTGCACACGCCAACAGCGAAATAGCCAATTCGGGTATCATTGGTAAATAAATACAAACTCGATCTCCTTTTTGAATGCCTTGTGATTTCAACACATTAGCAAATTGATTCACTCGTTCTGAAAGTTGACCATAAGTAATGTATTCCGTAGGAGAATTAGGATCGTTGGGCTCAAAAATAATAGCATTTTTATCGCGCTTAGTCAATAAATGTCGATCTATACAATTTTCAGTAATATTGAGTTTTGCACCTTCATACCATTTGATATCAGGCTTAGAAAAATCCCAACTGAGTACATTATTCCATTTTTTTCTCCAAAGGAAATGCTCATCTGCAATTTCTCCCCAAAATTTTTCAGGATTATCTATAGATTCGTTATAAACACGATAGTATTCGGCTAAACTTTTGATGTTGTATTGGCTCATTTTATACAGTTTTGGTAAGAGCCTAAAGGTATAAAAAAATGTTAATTCAAAGTATAAAAAATGAGAATTTTATCACAAAAAAATCGTTCCAATTTCAACGGTCTTCACACTTTTAAAATATTTCTGAATAGAGATATTTTTATGCTTGAAATTGTTGTATTGAATGGACAATTGAGTACATGGATTAACCGTACCATTTAAGGTGAAATTGCCATTCCTATCGGTTACAGTTCCAACACTTGTTCCATCTATCATGATATTCACTCCTATCATAGGTCTTTTCTTTTTATCCAAAACTTTTCCATGAATTCTTTTATTAGTATTTAGTGGAACAACAAATAGTTGGTACCCACGTCCCGTAATTTTGAATTTTTTAGATAATTTCCAGTTTGGATCCGTTACCGAAAAATCTATTTTAGTAGATGGTTTTTTCATTGATTCTGAAAAATGCCCACTATTATCCAACTTTAAGGGTTGGCTATTGGCATACACAACGGGATATTTCATCAACTTACATCCTTTTATGTTGATAACCACACTTCCAGATACTTTTCGTATTAAATTATTATTGATCTTCTTCTCCAATCGAATCACCCAAGGCTTATGATTGTTTAAAAGCATTTTCTTTTCAAAGTCTTTATAAATTTTGGAACGAATACTTACAACTGCAAATGATTTTTTATCACAATAATCTTTTCTCCATATATAATTAAAATTTCCATTAGGATCTACTTTCACTTTTGATTTGTCAATCATTAAATTTACATTAGAAATTGGATTTCCCTTTGCATCCAAGATTCTACCCGTTTCCTTTACCTTAGTCAATAAATTTTTGGGTTTTACACGAATTTGGACGTTCTTTTGGGGATTATCCAAAACAATCACAGATGGCGTAATATCCCATTTTGGAGAAGATAACTCCAATGTATCTCTTTCAAAAGCCATGAATTTTCGATTAAATTGCCCTTTTTTATCGGATTTAAACTTATGATTTCCTATCTCAAAAAAAATGGATTCTGCTCCCCGACATGATTTTATGTTTCCGAAAACGGTTGTCATTCGGCGTTTTGGTACCGCAATTGGAATCGTTACAATCCCATCCCCCACCTGCGGTTCGGGAATTGTATTGGGTTTTCTAAGAGCGTGTAATTCTTTGATATGTCGTTCCAATTTCAAGGTATTGTTATCAAAATTAGCCAGTTTTAATATTTTAAAATCATGCAAAGCACGTTTATATACTTTATCTATATCAATACTTTTATCCTTTTTTAAAAAATGATAATTTTTAATTACATTTAATCCACGTTGATAACGCATGGCAGATTGAATTTTCTTTAAATCTACTTTTGATTTTTTGGAACGAAAACTGTTTGGGTTTTGAAGTCGATTTTCGGTCTCTTCGATAAATCTAGTCTGCGTCAAAAAAGCACTACTATAATCCCCATGATCTTCTTCCAATTTACTCTTTTCATCCAAGGCACCTAATGCAAAATCGTTGGGAGTAGCGTTACTGATTTCATCTAAAATCTGAATACTTTTGGATGTATCTTTTTTGACCAAGGATACCGTAACCAACGAATTGAGAAGGAGTTGTTTTTTTTCTGGTATTTTAAAATTACTTGCCACTACCATCAATTGATCGACGACTTCATCACTTTTCATAGCACAAGCCAAACATACTTTTGAAATTATAAAAGAAGTGTCTAATTGATGCAAATCTACGGATTGGATTTGGTCTGCTAATTCGGTTAAATCGCTTATTTTACTTTGATAATTTCTTGTTTCAAAATTCATCCTTGGCAAGACATTTATTGTCAACCTATTCCCTTTCACAGATTTCAATAAACTTCCAAATACTTTATAATCAAATGCGCAATGTTCAAGAAGTGCTTCATCAGAAATTTTCTGTCCATTTTTAATATCATCCAAATGATTAGCGTATTTTGCTTGAATCCATCGATTTAAATCTGGATTGCTATTGATCTCATCCGAAATCAATTGATTGATATTGGCAAAATCATCTTTATCATAATTAAAATCAGAAACCATCAATTTACAAGCTACATCTTTACTAAATTGAGGGCAAAGCAAAGTGTCTTCTTTATGACGCATCATATCCCAAGCGAAATAACCACCACCGATTAAGGCAAACATTACTAAAAAATAAATAATAATGCTGTTTTTCTTCTTCTTTTTCTTTGGAATAGGCTGATCGGATTCCATAAAATCCACTAATGTCAAGATATCACGGTTCCAACGAGCCATTTTCACTTTTGCTTGTTCTTGGGTCAATAATCCACTAATATCATCTGTAGATATTTTATGAAATCTACTTGAAAGTTGTACGATTTGTTGCTCATACGACTTTTTATGTAATGAATTATTTGTGGAAAGGTGCTGACGAAGTAATTCTAGGACTTTTTTAGAATGGTTATGTTCTATTAGCTCAGAAATTTGATTTTTCAATGACATTTATTGGTTTTTTGTAGTAAATATAGTTTTTTATTTTGAAAAATACCAATATATGAATTTTGAATTAATTTTATAGCAAATTTCTATTTTCCATTTCTCTTTGCATGATGGTCTTTGCACCAAATTTTTATTCGGGGTTATTTTGTTCAAATCCCACTTTTTGTCACGCACTCTAAAAATTTATTTCTTTAAAGTTATAAGGT
>CAZOHX010000354.1:0-4041 GCA_964579315.1 uncultured Saprospiraceae bacterium | reverse complement strand
AGCTAATGATGCCAATAGAGATATAACTCCATCAAGAACTGCTGCCTACAATGATGAAAATATGTTTACTTCTACTGCTAAATTTGGGGCAGAATGGTCTATTTTAAATCAATATTCCAAACAAACCATTCGATTGGGACTTTTTAGAGATAGCCTTAATTTTAGTTCTGCATCTATCCATTCCTACAATAATACTTTTCGATTTATTGGGCAATTTTTATCCAAGCATTTCTTAAAAAATAATATCAATGTTGAATGGGGAATGAATTATAATTATGCAAATACAAGGGGAAACAATATTCTTCATGAAACTAGAAATCAATGGGCTCTTTTTACCAATTTTTCATATGAATGGCATCAATGGAGTACGTCTTTTTCTATGCGAGATGCTATTTTGGATGAAAAACTTACTCCATTCACGTTTACTTGGGGACATCAGTATCAGATATCAGAAAAATTACAATTGAAAGGCAATATTTCAAAAAATTTTCGTGCTCCTACCTTTAATGACCTATACTGGCCTGGTTTAGGAAATCCAAATTTAAAATCTGAAAAAGGTTGGAGCGGAGAAATTGGCATTCAATATGTTCAAAATAATATCAATTTATCTCTGACTTATTTTGGAATTCAAGGTATAGATTGGATTATTTGGAGCCCAAATCAAATGGGACTTTGGATGCCCAATAATAATTTGAAAGTGGTTTCTCAAGGGCTGGAGACAGGTCTTAAATTTACTAAATCTTATGGAAAATGGATTTTTTCTTTAAATTCTGGGGCAACATATGTACATTCGGTCTTAAAAGAAAAGTATAGCAATCAATCAGATGCAGACATTGGAAAACAACTCATCTATGTGCCTAAATTCAGAGCCAATCTATCTTTGAATATTGATTATCAAAAATTTAGAATTAATTACCATCAAGGATTTACTTCTAGTGTCCGTACTACTCAGAAACAATTGGATGGTTATAGTATTGGTAGTCTTCGGTTGGGGTATCACTCACCTTTTTTTCGAGATAGGTTATTTTTTAGCTTTGATATTAAGAATATTTGGAATAAAAATTATGAAGTGGTGGCTTATTATCCAATGCCATTGAGATATTTTGCTTTTGGGATTAATTTTCGATATTGATTTTTCTCATATTTTGTCAAACAATTGATGGGGGCTAAATAGTTGTGTAAAATATCTTTTCTTGTTCTAAACAAATTAAGTTACCTTTAGCTTTATTTAATGAAATATTGTGAAATGACAACAGAAGAATTAGAAAACTTACAAATTATAAAAGAGAGTGCACGTGATTTTGCTGAAAAATACATAAGACCAGATTTTATGAAATGGGATGAAGAGCAGATTTTTCCCATAGATTTATTCCGTAAATTGGGTGAACATGGTTTTATGGGTGTTTTAGTTCCTGAAGAATATGGTGGCTCTGGATTGGGCTATCAAGAGTATGTTACTATTATTGATGAAATTGCAAAAGTTTGTGGATCTATAGGACTTTCAGTGGCGGCTCATAATTCATTGTGTACCAATCATATATTATCATTTGGTACAGAAGAACAAAAACATAAATATTTACCAAAACTTGCTTCTGGAGAATGGATTGGAGCGTGGGGTTTGACCGAGCCTAATACAGGAAGTGATGCGGGAAGAATGGAATGCGTTGCAGTACAAGATGGTGATTACTTTGTGATTAATGGTACAAAGAATTTTATTACGCATGGAAAGTCTGGAAATGTGGCGGTACTCATCGCCCGAACAGGGGAACGTCTAGATAGCCATGGAATGACCGCATTCGTCATTGAAAGAGGAACTCCAGGATTTAATGCTGGCAAGAAAGAAAATAAATTGGGTATGCGTGCATCAGAGACCGCAGAAATGGTTTTTCAGGATTGTAAAGTCCATAAAAGCCAAATTTTAGGTAAGATAGGGGATGGATTTATTCAAGCACTAAAAATTCTCGATGGTGGACGAATCTCTATCGCAGCATTGTCCATGGGGATTGCAAGGGGAGCATTTGAAGCAGCTTTAGCCTATTCTAAAGAGCGTGAGCAGTTTGGAAAACCTATCTTTAATTTCCAAGCAATTAGTTTTAAACTTGCTGAAATGGCTACTAAAATCGAATTGTCTGAATTGCTTATTCGCAGAGCGGCCACTTTAAAAAATAAAGGGGAAAAGGCAACGAAAATATATGCAATGGCCAAATATTATGCTTCTGAAGTTGCCGTAGAAGTCTCTACGGATGGAGTGCAAATTTTTGGCGGTTATGGCTATATAAAAGATTTTCCAGCAGAGAAATATTATCGAGATGCTAAACTATGTACAATAGGGGAAGGAACTACCGAAATTCAAAAATTAGTTATTGCTCGGTATTTATAGTTATAGATAGCTTGAAAATCCTTTAATTTGTGTTTGCTTTTTTTAAGCGTTTACTAAACTTCAAAAGTTTAGTAAACGTATCAAAATACGCTATTTTTAAGTCATTTAGGTTCTAAGAGGATTGAATATCTTTTGGAAGTTTTCGTTATAAATTATCGTGTAATAAGTATGTTTTGTTGTTGCCGAAATAGTGAACTGTTTTGCTTGAAGTTCATAATGTTTTAATTTAGTAACAATATATAAAGTGAATTTTTGAGTGATAAACGGTTGAATTATTAGTGTAAAAGGAAAAATGTTACATTTTTTTATAATAAAATCATTTAATATTTTATATTTACGCAAACAAAATTCTACTTTTTTAATTAAATAATACAAAACGATGAGAATACGCACATTCAAAACCAAGAACAGCCAAAAGTATTTTTTTAGTATTTTAACTGACAATGACCAAGTTTTATTGAAAAGTCAACCTTTTGATACCAAAGAAGAAAGGGATAAGGCGAAAAGTATTGCAATGGAAGCGGGGGCATCGTTAGATAATTATACAAAGAAAGTTGCGGATGATGGAAAAGCTTATTTTGAATTAACCAGCAATGGAAAATCTTATGGACGTAGTGATTATTTTGATGATGAAACCGCTGTTAGTTCTGCTATCGCTCAAGTAAATGAATTGTGTATCGCTGCTAATAATGAAGCCAATAAAGGTGGTGAGTACACTACAAAAGGAAAAAATGATGATTATAAGCCTTTAGCATTTTATGAAGAAAGAGTTTCTGGTGTGGTAGATGGGTTTGATACATTTGAAGCTGGTGGAGAATACTATTTTACTTATAATGTCGGTGGAAATGTAGTCTTAATTAGTGAGGGGTACTCATCCGCATCAGGTAGAGATAACGGCATTAAGTCTGTAGAGAAAAATATGGTGATTGAAGCTCGTTATGATCATCAGGTTCATTCAAATGGGAAACATTATTTCAACCTTAAAGCTGGAAATCATCAAGAAATTGCAACTAGTCGATGGTTTGATAATGCAGGAGCTATGGAGCTTGTGACTAATCGAATGCTTGGTAAAACATCTGGTGGTGGTGTGATTGAAAGTTTAGATAACTTGGTCGCAGTAGAAGAAGGGTATCAGGCAAGTTTTGATATTGCTGCAGCACCTATTGTAGAAGGTGAGCCAAAACCAAAAAAGAAGCGTAAAAAAAGAACTACGCCCAAAAAGGAAAAGGGAGAAAAAGTTTTATTAAAAAATGGAAAATATCCCCTTAATAATGTCACTTGGCAAACTTTCCAAAGTGGGGGTAATAAAAATTATTACTTTATTTTTAGAACGGATGAAGGTAAAACGGTCATGCTTAATAGCAATGTTCGTGGATTTTTGTCTGAAGAAGAAGTGGATGCCGCTTTGGATAAAGTTTTACATTTGGCTCCTGTTGAAGGAAATTATGAAGGTAAAACAACTAAAAATGGAAAATATTATTTCTATTTGAAAGATGAAGATGGTAACAATATTGGAAAAAGTTTCTTCTTCAATACTGTAGAAGATATGCGATCAACAGTTGGATTATTAATTGGTGCTGTTGGGGTAGATGAAGCCGCTTTGAAAGCGGAAGAAGAAGCAAGATTGGCTGCAGAAGCTGCCGCAAAACAAAAAGCGGAGG
>CAZOHX010000353.1:0-4044 GCA_964579315.1 uncultured Saprospiraceae bacterium | reverse complement strand
TTTATGAAGGAACTACGAGATATGAAATTAGAGAAGGTGCCAGGGATTGCAGAAACATTGGATTGGGCAAGGGCTTTAGCAGCACTTCATTTTGATCATTTGGAGAAAGATGTTATAGAAAATACTTTGGGGGTTGTATTGAAGGATTGGAATGATATGCGTCATGTACAGACTTCTCTTTCTGAATTATTGGAGAAGACTAAGGTATCTTCTCGATTGACTTAATTTAGATGATTGAATGTGAATTTTTCACCAAAATCATCTCTCCCAAAATACTAATGGCGATTTCCGCTGGAGTTTTACTTGATATTGGAATACCGATGGGAGCATATAATTGATGTAAATTGGGGTTATTTTTCAATGCGAGCTCCTTTTTTAGCATCCGAATTTTATTTTTACTCCCCATCAATCCAAGATATTTGAGATTCAACGGCAGTAATTGTTGTATAATCGTCAAATCCGAATAATACATAAAGGACATCACCACTACATAGTGTCGATTGCCTTGTGGAATATAGTTTGCAATGTTTTCATAGTCAGGAATATGTTTTATTTCTGCATTTTCAGAAAAGGTATTTAGATTATTTCTATCATCATATACGATAATTTTAAATCCTAAATCGGGGGCGAAGTTGGCAAGTGCTTGACTTACATGTCCTCCGCCAATAATATGCAAAATGGGGAAAAAGCCAAGGTCTTCTTGAAATGTCCAAGTATTTTCGGATATAGATATTGAAAATTGGTTGGACAGACTTGATTTTGGAATAAAGCTCAATCCTTTTTCTGTAGCTGTTAAAATTCCGTAGGTTTGGTTGTGAATGGATTGCTCCATTTGGTTTATTAAATCAATATCCTTGTTACCTAGAATGTAAATGCCGATAGTTTGTGCACCAGAGCATATCAATCCAGATGCATTTTCTATATTTTTTCGATGAATTTGATGTTTTAAAAGAGGAGAAGCATGATTTTTGTGTAGCATTTGCTTAGATGATTCCACCAAATTGTATTCCATCATTCCACCACCAATAGATCCATATAAATCTCCATTTTGAGAGACCATCATTTTGAATCCTTGTCGCCCAGGACTACTCCCCGTACTTTTCAATACATACAACAATGCTACTCGATTTCCAGATTCAATTGCAGATTTTATTTTGCTCCAAATTTCCATTATCTAAACCAAGTTGCACTCAATGAATAATAAATCGCCATCAATCCAGAGAAAATAGCACTTGCCAAAAAACGATGTTTCAAGGGGATTTTGTTTTGAATCAAATAGTTTGCTGCCAAAGAAATAGGAATATTATAAAGAAACGATTTTAAACCTATGGATAATAAATTCATCCCAATTTGGTCATATTCCCGTGAAATCAATTTGATAAAGAAAATATGTCGAGCTATCCATAGGGGATTGAAATACAACATCGCCATACTGGCTCGCAGCATTGATGCTTCGAAACTACCATTATTCTTTACTTTTTCATCGATCCATTTGAAATAATTCGGAATTTCTAGAGCATAAATTGTTGCCCCAATAAATAAAATGCCCAAACATCTTATCCAGTCAAATTCTCCTTGAATTTGTGCTGCTATGGTATCTCCGATGGCGTATATTAGACCACCACGAAGGATATTAGCTTTTGTATATTTTAATTTCATATCAAAAAATCAATAAAGACCCATCAAAACCTTTTCATGAGTAAATGGAGCATCTGCTCGTAGTTTTGCTTTGGGATTGAAGGCTTTTACAGCATTGTCAATCGCAAAATATGCTCCAATTCCATACATCAAAGGGGGTTCGCCTACGGCTTTTGATTTCAAAATGGCCATTTCCGTACCATTGGTTGCTATGGGATGAGCAATAATTTTCTTTGGAACGCTATAAATGTCAGGTATTTTATAAGCAGAAAGAGAATTTGATAATAAACGCCCATTTTGATTGTATCGAATTTCTTCCATAGTCATCCAACCCATACCTTGGACAAGACCGCCTTCTATTTGTCCCATATCAATGACAGGATTCATAGATTTTCCAAAATCATGAATAATCTTTACAGCATCAAACTCATAAGTACCCCGAATACAATCTACGGTCACTTCTGTCAATGCCAATCCATATACGTGGTATGCAAAAGGATGTCCTTTTTCAGTTTTCATATCAAAATTGATAATGGGTGTAGCATAATGACCATTTTCCGTCAAACAAACTCGTTCTAAGAATGCTTGATCCACCAATTGTTCCCATGTCATTTTTGTTGGTATCTTATCAATATAAACTAAATCATTTTCAAAATGAATATCTTCAATATTTGTTTTGAATTTGGCGGCAGCACTATTTTTTAGTCGTTCTAATAAATTGGTACATGCTTTGAGTAATGCCTTACCATTTAAGTCTGCCGTAGCACTTGCTGCTGATGGAGATGTATTGGCTACTCGAGTGGTATTGGTGGATTCGAGCTTGATTTTATGAGGATCAATTCCAAAGGTAGATGCTGCGATTTGTAGCATTTTGGTGTTTACTCCCTGCCCCATTTCCACTGCACCAGTACTGATGCCAACGGATCCATCACTATAAATGTGCACCAAAGCACGAGCTTGATTCATGGGGGTTTTAGTAAAAGATATTCCAAAAGCGATGGGCATTAAAGAAAATCCTTTTTTGAAATAAGTATTTTCTTGATTGAATTTCAGAATATTTTTCTCAATAGATTTCAAATCAAATTTTGCTTCTAAATCTGACCAAGCTTGTTCTAAAACGACACCTTCCGCAATTTGTCCATAAGGAAATTCATCCCCTGTTTTTAATAAATTTTTCTTTTGGATGATATGTGTTGAAATTCCCAATGATTTTGCTACTTGAGCTAATGCTGCTTCAATAACAAACATCCCTTGCGGTCCGCCAAATCCACGAAATGCGGTATTGGGAGGTAGATTGGTTTTACAACTATATGCAGTAACTTCAATATTAGGAATATGATAAGCATTTGTAGCATGAAAAAGCGAACGTCCTAAAATAGCAGGCGATAAATCTGCAGCGGCTCCAGCATTTTGATAAAAAGTAGCCTTGTATGCTAATATTTTTAAATCCTTTGACAACCCAATGATATAATCTGAATCATATGGATGACGTTTGCCAGTCATTTTCATATCATCCATTCGATGTAATACCAATTTGACAGGTTTATTTAATATTTGAACACCCATTGCAGCCATGATTGCCCAAGGTGTAGCTTGATCTTCCTTTCCACCAAAGCCGCCCCCTAGTCGGACTACATCCACTTCAATATTGTGCATTCCTAGATTCAAAACTTTGGCAGTAGCTCGTTGAACGGCTGTTGGTCCTTGGGTAGAAGATGAGATTCTAATGTTCCCGTTTTCCAAGGGTTGAGCATATGCTCCGTGAGTTTCAAGGTATAGGTGTTCTTGTCCATTAGACCGAGCAGTTCCCTTATAAATATATTCACACTTCAATAAAGCTTCTTGGAGATTTCCATTTTTGAAAGTTCTAGGTGGCATAATCAACTGACCTTTCTTTTGAGCTTCTCGTGCATCTATAATTACTTCTTTTTCAAGAATATCGATTTTGATTAATTTTCTAGCTTTAAATGCAATGGATTCAGATTTTGCAATCACGACAGCAATGGGTTGTCCTTGAAAATGAACATCTTTTTCAGCAAGAAGTTCTTCGTCTGGAAAGATACCCCCGATTTGGTTTTCGCCTAAAATGTCTTTGTAAGTCAAAATACGGATTACACCAGGAAAAGCCAATGCCTTGGAATAATCCACAGATTGTATGATTCCATGTGCTATTGGCGATGAAAATACCGCAGCAAAAAGTGTTCCTTGCATGGTGGGTATATCGTCAAGATAGATAGATTTTCCTGTGACATGCCCCTTAGAATCTATATTTTTCATTTTCTTCATTATTTAGCTTTAGGAAAGTTTAATGCTTTGAACAGCGTAGGGAACAGCTCTATAAAATGAGCAAGAAACAATTGTCTCATCAATAATCGTTTGTACTGTTCACTGCCACGAATATCGCTG
>CAZOHX010000352.1:0-4045 GCA_964579315.1 uncultured Saprospiraceae bacterium | reverse complement strand
TGATGTATTGTTTTCGTCAAAGATACGGAAAAAATAGATTTCGGAAATGCGGCACATAAGGGGGCATTTCAAAATATCGTATATTAAATTTCCGTATAACTTCGGCAAAAAGAAAAACTTCGACGTAGCCTGTCACACTTCCAACGTCTTCGCAACTTTCATCGTTTATAGATTTAAAGAGCTATTCCTTTACCAATTTTCCACGCCCAATTAATGTGTTTTTATGGGTATCCCATACTTCATAAAAAAGCATTCCTTTTGGCAAGTCACTCACTATTAGCTCATTATATCCACGAGATAGCCGTAGCTTTCGCAAAAAATGACCCAAAGCATCATACAAATGAATATATCCCATAGCTTGCGACATCCTTACCCCTAGCACTTCGCCTACTGGGTTTGGAAATACTTCCACGCCCGCTAAGTCCGCGACATTCAGATTATCTACCAGCCAACAATTCAAAGTATCTATACAACCCCCCGCTCCGATTTTCATTAAAAATCCAAAGACCCCTCCATTGGGATTAAACTTCTGACTATAGCCAACAGATACAATACTTCCTGTTGACATCACATCGGTACCCATCAGATAAGCATATTGCAATACAGAGTCCTGCCGCATCCAGAGACTATCTCCGTGCGCAGAAAACTTATAATGAACTGCACTTGAATACCAATTAAATTCACCCCAACCATGCCAGAGATTGCCAGATGCCACAAACTGCCCATCTTTGGTCTGCTCCAAATCCGTAAACCACTGCAATCCATTCAGCACCCCAAATACCTGCTGCCACACAACATTAAAGTCCTTGTCTAGGCGTAAGACCATCGGACGACTCGCATACTGCCCATCTTCTTCATTCCACTCCCATGTAACGGATGTAAATATCCAACTACTATCTGATAACATGACGCCATCACGAAAACTCGCAGGAAGTTCCCCCTGATCCATTGTCCAAGTCCAATTCACATTACCCTGACCATCTATGGATAGTAAATAAGGAACAGACCAAGTCGATTGTTGTGGAAATAAATCATCTGACTTATCTCCCATCAATAAAAAATCATCCCCAACTGGTTTTATTTCAATGATGATCTCATTCACTCCATCTTCTTCATCATATATTTTCCGCCAGACTTCATTGCCCTGGGAGTCCGTTTTTATCACCAATACATCATTTTCGTGATCTAAATATTGATAACGACCCACCAATAAAAAGCCATCGGAGACTTCTATAAAAGTAGTATTTAATAATGTAGCTCCATTCGAATCGACATATTTTACTAAAAATTCAAATTCTAGATTATGGTTAACCTTTAATAGATAGTTCGTCTTGAGCCCAGCTGAACCATATACAGCGTAGCCCCCATCTTTTGTCCTTACGATTTTCTTGCGAAAAAAAGTCGTTGTCAAGATTTGCAGACTATCCACCACTATGGTCTCTTGTAATACATTGCCAAAACTATCTATCTTGGCAAAACGAATACCTTGGTCATTGTTCTCATCAAAAGAAGATGAATACATCACAATCGTATCATGGTCAATCAAAACATCTCGGTATTCGCTGATTTCTTGTTGATTACCATCCGTATAAAAGGTCTTAATAAACCCAGGCTGTCCCAAGGCACACAAAGACCATCCTAGAAAAAAACTTAAAATTATTGCTTTCATCGTTTATAGATTTAAAGAGCTATTCCAAAAAAAATTGGAATAGCTCTGAGTTACTTTATTTATTGACAACAAAAAATCCAGTATCTGCTTCAACACCATCAATCAACAGGCGATAATAGCAAATTCCACCGCTTACAGATTCTGTAGTCCACTCGATGGCACCCATCGTAGCATCAGGATGCAATACTTGTATTAAATTACCAGTTTGATTAGTGATTTCAATAGTAATCTCTTTGCCTTCTACATCAAACGCACTCCAGTCAAAATTAGCGTTATAATCAACAGGATTGGGGGAAACCGTCATGCTCGGGAGCATACTCTCACCCGAACTATTACTATTATCTCCTTCTGGTAATACGACATTTGCAATACTTGGCATAAAAAAGTATCCTTTAGTGGTCAAAATATTTCTAGATAAATATCTAGCCTGTCCACTTGGTAAGTCAGCATATTCCTCTAGGCTTTGAATCGCATTTCCCGTAAGGTCTGAGCCATCAGCCGAAATGAGCAGATTGTATATGTCGGAGACTTTTGTATGGTCTTCTAATTCTTCTACTGAAAAATCATACTTATCAGGCATTGCATTAAGAATACTCACGGCATTTTCGTATTCATGAGCCGCTATATTATCTTCTACCAACATGTAGTCCCCTATTGGATTGTCAAAACGCCCCATCCAAACACGAGAGCTGTCTCTTGATATTGAGTTATTATAGCCTAAATATGCGGCTACATCCATTTCTTGCCGATAATAAGTCATCGCCTTTCTTGCAGCTTCCTTGTCACTTTCGGAGCCATTTGACTCATATTCACTTTTAGCAAGCTGAAAGCCTTGGCGATTAGTAAAATAATTATTCCTATTAACATCTTTCTCACTATCGGTCAACTTGGCTTCATCTGGAAATCTTTTAAGCTTGGTTCCGCATACATCATTGGGCTCATCTGAATATACAAGTGTAATTCCAAAGTATGTTTTGGGATAAAACTGTTGTGAAGGAATCTCTTTGGGTACATAGTAATTATAATTTGACTGGCTCAAAGCGAAAAAATCAAAATTTTTGTAGGAAAATCGATTGAGGGCGGGGGCGAATGCAGAGGTATTTACAGGCAACCCTTGATCCAGTCTCATGGAGCGCTGCCCAATGATGGATGAATTATCATAGGCAACAAAATCAGCTGTTTTAATGCCTCTTAGAAAATTACAAATAAAAGTAAGTCCCGCATGACTATTCCCATTGTATTTTTCTGCAAAATTCCCAAAATCTAGACTTATATACCGATTATCCGTAACCACATTCTTACTACTTCCTCCAATATCTTTAAAGTAAGCGCCAAAGGAAGTAGCATTGACATTTTGTTTATGTACTTGCCAAAAAGTATTTTTATGAAAAGAAAACCCATTGGATCCGCCCTCAAAATAAACGCCTACCTGTTGATTGGCACCGAAGGCAGCCGACTCAAAAACACCGTTAAAAATAGAAGGTATTTGTCCTAAACTAAAGTAGTTGCGTTCAATATTAGCCCCAGTATTGGTACTATTGTGAATCCCCAATGCACATTGCGTAAAGTAGGAATTAGTAATACTATAGTTCTGGCTTACAGGTTTAGACCAATAGTTTAGATAAGGAATATACACCGCTGGAAAAGGGAGCACTTCAACACCTTTGGTTAAAGTAGAAAAGAAACAGCGATTCATTTCAAATTTGCTAGCTATCGATAGAACTCCCCGTATAGTAGCTGACGGATTTGTCTCACTTTGTTGAAATTTACATCTATCAAAATAAACTGCTTGGGGATTCCCATCTGCAACAACCCCTTTTAAATCAACAAAATTAATGTTTTCAAAAAAGAAGCTATTTTCATCTTTTTTAAAATCACAATCGACAAACTTAGCAATTTGCATGTATGGTGGAAAAGAAAAAGGACCTGACATCCCTACACGATAGGACTTTATCTTAACACTAACTAAATTATTCAAGAAAGTAGTTCCATTACAACTAATTTTTCCAGTTCCCTTGCTACTACAAAACCCAACAGCCTCGCTCCAAGCTCCTATCCCTTCAATAGCATTTTCAATTTTTGCTCTATTGCCACCAATAAAAGAACTTTGACTGTTAAGATTAGACTCATAAGTGCAAACATCGCCTCGAAGCCTAACTCCTTGCCAAAAAGAATTACAACTTGTTAGGGTGCCATTTAACTCTAGCTTACCATTTTTCATGACTTCTAGGATTCCATTTTGGGTAAATTTTATGACCGCTCCTTCTGGGACAATCATGGTATGGTTTGGACCAACCACAATAGATTTAAAAGACCAGTTGGGATTCACTTGTCCTGGCCATACAGTCGTTCCACTTCCCGATAGGGTAAGTGTAT
>CAZOHX010000351.1:0-4048 GCA_964579315.1 uncultured Saprospiraceae bacterium | reverse complement strand
ACAAATTTTTCGTCAGAACTAAAGAAGTTTAACCCTAATTCAGCTGCTTGAAATTTCTCATTTTTGGGATCCGCTGCGAGTGCTCCAGTTCTATCATTAATTACAGCATCAAAAATTGGCACTTTACTAACAAAGCCTATATTTGTAAAAACATTTACGTTGTCATTTATTCTATAATTTGCCCCACCTTTTACTTGATAACCTCCAATCCAAGGTGTTTCAACAAATAATTCATCAGTAGTACTATTTTTTGCCATTTTAAAATGATTGGTATAGTCATACTTGATTTGAGAATAACCTGCCATTCCAAATACTGAAAAAGGCCCACTATTATATTCAGTTTGGAAAAATCCACCAATCCAATTTACGTTATTGGTAAAATTATATGCAACCTTTTCTCCTAAACCAACTTCTTGATTAGGATGAAATGCATCGCTAGTTTTCACATAATGAGTTCCACCCAAAAGATCTCTAACTTCACGGTAGTGCTCGATATTTGCTGTTCTCCAATCAACACCAACAGTTGATTTCAAGTTATTATTCCACTTAATTTTCATTTTAGAGATAGCTCCAATGGTAGTTTGATTATTTCTACTATTTCTAATAATTCCGATAGATTGACCATCTTTTGCTTTAACAAATTCTTTTTTATCAACAAACCAAGATTCTCCAGCAGCTGCTTGATTCATCTTAATTGTTTCATTCCAATCCCATTTCCAAGGAGAACCACCATAATAAAATTTATAATCATTTCCTCCTAATTTACCATCAGCATCTCTTCTGTAAACATTACCCATTGTACCAGAACCTCCACCTGTACCACCAGACCAATATGCCGTAGTAAATAATGAAATTTTGTTAGAGAAATCAGCATACCAGTTTAAATTAACCAACGGCTTACTATAAAAATTCTCTCTTTCATTGATATAATCATCATATTTTCTTGACTTTTCTTTATTGCCAATAAATTGATTTGCATTATAGCTAGTATTAACTTCTGACCAGTTTTGATTGTATAATCTACCTCTGTCTGCAAATTTTTCAAAAGCTTTAACATTATAACCATCAATTCCTTTTGCTATATCATGACCATAAGTAGCGATATTTTGCTTGTAAAGGTTTTGACCGTGACGCTGTGGAGCCCCCATAGCAGACAATTCCAATGAATGATTTTCATTTATTTTTAAAGATGCACCTAAATAATAAGCCCAAGCATCAGTCCATGTTTTATCAACAAGACCTTCTCCTACTTTTCTTACACCTGCAACACTGATCGCAAATTTGTCATTGATAAGACCAGAATTAGCAGCCACACTTGTTTTAATAAAGTTTCCTGAACCAAATTCTGCTTTTACACTTCCTCCAGCTTTTTTCTCAGCAGCAGTTGTTACAATATTCATCGTACCACCGATGGAAGGTGTAGCCAAGTTTACAGCACTTAATCCTCTTTGTAGCTGTACTGATGCAGTTGCATCACTGATACCATCCCAGTTAGACCAATAAACCCAACCGTTTTCCATATCATTTACAGGAACTCCGTTAATCATGATAGCAACGTTTCTTTGGTCAAAACCACGAACATTGATTCTTGCATCTCCAGAACCACCACCTTGCTCTGTTGCATATACAGAAGGTGTCAAGTTCATCATCAATGGGATAGCTCTTGATCCCAATACTTTTTCAATTTCCTTTTTATCCAATTCTGCGAAAGCAACTGGCGTTTTACGTTCAACGGCAAATGATGCAACCACCTCAATATTTGAAAGTGTAACAGCATCTCCAGCCAAATTAATTGTACCCAAATTTGTATTTCCAGATCCAACTGAAACATCCATATCCTTGTTGGCATATCCAACATAAGAAATCTCTAATACTTGAGCTCCTTCTGGTAAATTTAAAGTAAAGGAACCATCGTAATCCGTAACAGTACCTGTAGAAGTACCTTTCAATAATACTGAGGCCCCAATCAAAGGCTCTTGTGTGTCACCATCAACGATTATACCCGAAACTGAACTTTGTCCAATCGCCATAACCGATATGAATGAAAATAATAATAAAGTAAATAGGTTTTTCATAAAAATGAAAGATTTGGTTAGAAAAAAATAATAGCAAAGGTAAGCAAAGGTTCGGAGTTCACCAAAAAAGGAGAAATTACATTTTAAAAAATTAAAACAAACTTAATATATACTAAAAATGATACATCTACCTACCAGTATATAAATCTTTTACAAAGATAAAAATATTAAATAATTAAAAAAATTATTCGTTAATTATCGTTTTGGGAGAAATATCTCTGCAATCATACATCTTGCACTCCCTCCACCAAATTGTTCAATAGTATATAATGGGGAAGATACTATTTCCGAAAATTGTTGAATTTGATGAATTTGCTTTTCAGTTAAGGAATGCTGTGCTTGTTCAGACATGATTAAAAACTTCTCATTTTGTTCATTTTTTAACTGAATCATATTTCCAGCAAATTGGTTCATCTGTTCCATGGATATTTCTATAATTTCCTTGCCAGTTTTTTCTATTTACTCAATGACAGCATTTCGTTCGTGAATATCTTTGATGGTATCCAAACAAATAACTACAAATTGATCACCAACCGCCATCATCACATTGGTATGATAGATAGGAACATCGTTTTCATCACTACTTTTGAAAAAGATGGGCTTATATCCAATTCTTTTGGCTAATCTTTTTAATAATTTTTCATTGGTACGCACACTTAAACATGCATACACCAATTCATTTGGATGGTCAAATATCATACTACCTGTACCTTCCAAGAAAAGATCTTTTTGTTCAAATGCAGTAAAATCAATGGTTTCTACTACATCAAAATTAGCTTTTAAATAATCAATAAATTGTCTATCTCTTTCAAGTCTTCTCACTTTCGCAAACATGGGATATTGAATGATAGTGCCATCTTCATGCATCGAAATCCAATTATTTGGAAAAACAGCATCTGGTTTGCTCGGTTCAATTTTATCATTCATAACGTGTACGGATATGCCTTTTGATTGCAACTTTTCTACAAAATCATCAAATTCTTTTTGTGCTTTATGCACTATGTCATCAGCAGACAACTCCGTTTCGCTATTTTGAAAGGCATTATTTGTTGCAGTTTCTTCATTAAAACCAAAATGAGCTGGACGAACCATCATGATGTGTGTAGTAAGCTGTTGTTTATACCTCATATTTAAAAATATTGAAACTTTATATATGTATAATATGTATAATCAAGAAATACCTTATAAAAATATCGAATTAATGAAAAAATCCATTGCCATTATTCTTGGAACACTAATGCTGATTTGTTTTTCGTCTGTAACAACTTATCAATACAAGCGAATCAAGTACCTTGAAAATATTATCGAGACCAAAGATAGTAAATTCAAATCTATTCAGGTAAAATTATCTGATGTTGAAGATGCGTTTTCTTTAGCAATGTCCGATAACAAAAAACTGAATAAAAAAATCGTATTATTAGAAGGGCGTATTTCAAAATATAAACAGACGATAAAGCGATTAAAAAATAAAATCGCATCTCAAGAATTGCAAATAAAAACTTTGACTAATAAATTATCAGAGTCGCAAAAAACATATATTGCAACCGTAACAAAATTGGAATTGCTGCAATCGAAAGCTAAAAATAAATTAACAAAATCTGATAAAATTGCTATCAAAAAGCTTGCTGACCAAAAAGTTGCTTTAACTGAAAAGATTGATGCTATGTATATTAATAGAAATAGTGTCATAGAAAAAAAGGATCAGCTTGCAATTAAAGAAGAAAAATTTAAAAAACAAGCTGTTAAGCTTACTCAAGCCAAAGATAAAATCGAAAATATAGTTTTAGAAAAAAACATTCCTAAAGCTGAAAAAATAACACCTGAGCAAGATTTAGATTTAATAGGTCAACTTGATTTGGGTACTATTCATGAGTCAGAATCAACAGAACTTCCTGCACCACTTGTTCTTTCCGATAAAAATGGAGAAGCAACTACTATTTTACCTAACAAAGCAGAAGCCGAGAAAACAAATA
>CAZOHX010000350.1:0-4053 GCA_964579315.1 uncultured Saprospiraceae bacterium | reverse complement strand
TAAATTTGTCCAATGGTTTATATCAAACTATTACACAAGAGTTGGAAATACCACAAATAGGAAAGTTAAAAGCTATTGGTCTTATACCGATTAGGCATCATTATAAGAGTGAGAGCAAGCATTTGAATAGTTATTTAGCAATCAATGATAAATTTCCATCAAACATCAAGATAAGTGATGAACAAACTCCCTATGAAATAGTATCTACCACAGGGTCACACTTATGTTATCTCGCTTTTGATGGAGAAGTGATAGATTCCAATCGTTTGATGGTATCATTTTTCTTTTTTCTTTTCGCACTACTATTCAATATTTACGCTGTAAATTTAATAGCCAATCACATAAAAGTCAAAAATTTCAAATGGGCAAGTTTGTATTTGCTGGTTTCAATTTTATTCATGTTGGGGATATTCTTTTACATTGATTTTGAGCATAAATTTAATAGTTTCAAACTATTTCAATCCATTTCAAACAATAAACATTTCTATTTTAGCTATGCGGCTATTATACTGATATTAAGTTTTGGGATGTGGCTATTATTGTTTGTACTTGAAAATTTCAAAATTTCATTTACCCCCAAAAATCAAAAGCTATTTCTATTCAATGGGATATTATTATCTGTAGCCATAGTAATTACAGTTATACTTACGATGCATGGTTTTAAATCATTAATTTTATATAGTAATCAAGAATTCAACTTCTATAAATCCATCCAATTTGCGATTGACAATCCTTTAGGTTTGATCACCATAATACTTATAACAATGTTTCAGTTTGTAATGAGTATTGTTCTCATGAATATGATTAAAGCATTTAATCACGGCATCAAAACAAGATACACAATCTACGGAATCAGTACTCTTGTCGTTTTGTTATTGAATAGTTGGACAGGATTAAATATGGTATTATTGATATTGGTACCTTATATTGCAATTTTATTTATTGCCTTAGATTTATACATTAGCGAACATAGGAAACGATTTCTTAAGACCGTTTGGTTAATTGGATTACCCGTTATCACAACCTTTATTCTTATTAAATTTCATACAGATAAAGAAACGTTACTGAAAGAAAGTTATGCAAAAATTCTGGCAGATGACACAGATAATATCGCAGAAAAAGCATTTTACAATTTAAAATCAAAGATAGAAGAAGACCATACATTCAGTAACTTAACCAGTGATACGATTACAGAATATAGTGTATTGAAAGAAAAAATGGATGAAATTTTTTCTGAAAGTGGCTATTTAATTAACTATTATAATTTTGATTTTTTTATTTTTGATGATAAAGCAAAACCCCTAATTAAGCATCAAAAATCCAAACAAAGTACGCTTTTCAATATTTTCAGAAACAAATCAACAAAAACACATTTTTCTGACATTAAATTATACAAAGATCCGAATAATGCCAAATCATATTATTTGATGAGATTGGTGACAGGAAAATCACAAAATAATCCTAAAGAAATATTCATCAATTTATATAAAAACAAACATCCAAGTTCAAAAATATATACGGAACTATTAGCACCCAAAAAATTTAAAGGATTGGATTATTTAGATAGATATGACTATGCTATTTATAATTCCAAAGGATTGGTTTATAAATCAGACGACTCATTTTCTAGTTCGTTTGACTATAAAAAAGCACCCCCTGTAGGCACGTCAATTCAAACAAATATAGGAAAAGAAGCGGCGACTATTTATCAAAACAACAATAAAACGATCACTGTATTAAAAAATATTCCAATAGATTTTAAGGCAAAATTAAGTCTATTTGCAATTATTTACATCAGCGTATTTATTCTAATTATCATAGTTGGATCATTCAATACATTCCATAAATTTTTACCTGAAGAACTAGGGATTAGTTTTAGTAGTAAATCTCTAAAGGAGTATTTATACAGGAATATATTGGGCTTATTAGCATTTTCATTAATTGCTGTGGGCTCAATTACTTGGATGTTTTTCAGGCAAAACACATTGTCCTATCATGAAAAAAGGTTGTCAAGAAAAACAAAATCCATCATAAAAGATACAGAGCATGAATTGACTTTGTTGATGGATAATGACAAAATAAAAACAATTGATAAGGCATTTGCTTCCTTAGATTTGGAAGCAATATCAAATATACACAAGCCCGATATGAATTTATATGATTTATCAGGGAAACTAATGAAAGCATCCGATTGGATTATTTTTGAAAAAGGCATTATCTCAAAACAAATGGACTATCCTGCCTATTTTTCTTTAGCAAAAAACAAAAAAAATGTTTATGTAGATGAATACGGGCAAATAGGGAAAACGACCTATAAAATATCCTATAAACCTGTCACCTACCATAATGGACCAGAAATAAAGACCATCGGATATTTAGGCTTTCCATATTATTCTAAAAAATCGAATTTGGATTCTGATGTTTACGGTTTTATGGGAAATTTAATGACTACCTATGTACTTTTATTTGTGTTGGCGGGATTTTTTGGAAATCATATTGCTACACAGCTCACCCGGCCGATTAAATCTTTAGCCAACAAGCTACGAGAATTCAGACTAGGAGGAACCAATTCAGAAATTCAAACAAAAAGACAAGACGAAGTAAAAGATTTGATAGATGAATACAATAAGTTGACAGTAAAATTAGCAGAAGGGACTGAAAATTTAAAAGCCCTTGAAAAAGAGAAAGCTTTTAGAGAAATGGCGAGATCAGTAGCACATGATATAAAAAATCCACTGAATCCCATGAAATTACATATTCAATTTTTACAATTAACTATGGATTCAAACGAAGAAGAATTCAAAATGAGAGTCAAGAAAACATCAAAAACATTATTAGAACAAATAGACCATATTGAGAACATTGTTTCTGCTCTAAATACGGTAGATAGTAAAACGAAATTGCAAAAACTCAGTCTTTCAAATCTTGTAGAAGGAGCATACCAGCTTTACAAACCCAAAAAAGACATTGAAATTACATTAACGATGCCTGATCAACACTATTATATCAGTGCGGATGAAAATCAGATGTCGAGAGTGTTAAATAATTTATTGACCAATGCAAATCAAGCATTAGATGAATATGGAGAAAGAAAAATTGATATTATTGTTTCTGAAAAAGACAACCACGTCATTGTTGAAATAAAAGATAGTGGGTGTGGGATTCCGAAAGATATGTACGATAAGATATTAGAATTGAATTTCACAACAAAAACTACAGGTTCAGGACTTGGACTTTCGATGGTCAGAACGATAGTAGAAGGATCAAATGGAAGAATATATTTTAAATCCGAAATAGAAAAAGGGACATCCTTTTTTATTGAATTTCCAATTATTGATACCGAACCTTGTAGGTTTGGTTATGCTAGTCGTGGTCTAGGAGCGTAATAGATAATTCAATAAAGCGGAATTAAGCACAACATTTTGAACTTCCAAATATATTCGTCTATTGTCATGTTACAATATTCAAAAAACCTTATCTTTATGAAATTATTTCAATAAACATAAATAAATCATGAAAAAAAGTTTATTAATGATTGCTGCCATTGCAATCATCGGTACAAGTTGTAAAAAAGATCCTATTGTTGATACCTGTGTACCACCAGCATTGAAGAAAAATATCATTGGGAAGTGGACAGTCAATAGAGATCATGGAGAAATTTCAACATCTACAGTAGAATTCTTGGAAAATGGAAAATATATTGATGACGATAGAACGCTAGTAATTTTGGGGGGTGATCCAAAATTGTATCAAGTTCAAGATAGCACTTTAACTATTCAGGTGGGAACAACAGGAGGAGTACTTAATTTGACTCAAAGCAACTGTGATAGTTTACATTTTTCTTTTATTAATGTTGATATAGGTCTTTTTAGACAAAAATAAAATAAGTGATTTGCAAATCATAGTTGGATTGTATTGTTTGTTGATTATGATTTCTATCGGCTGATACGATAAGCAGACCTCCGATAGTACGTAGGAGGCTTTACAATAATTAACTATTATTATTTTATTTGAATTAATATGGATGATGAAATATCTTTTTGAGAGAATTTA
>CAZOHX010000349.1:0-4056 GCA_964579315.1 uncultured Saprospiraceae bacterium | reverse complement strand
ATACACAGGCACACCTGCTGCTGCGATAGCAGCTGCTGCATGATCTTGAGTAGAGAAAATATTACAAGAAGACCAAGTCACATCAGCTCCCAATTCAACTAAAGTTTCGATTAAAACTGCAGTTTGAATTGTCATGTGCAAACAACCAGCGATACGAGCCCCCTTCAAAGGCTTATCTTTCCCATATTCTTTACGCAAAGACATAAGTCCTGGCATTTCAGCTTCTGCTAAATGGATTTCTTTTCTTCCCCAATCGGCAAGATTAATGTCTTTTACTTTGTATTTCAATTTAGATTCCGTTTTTTGCATTAAGAAAATAATTTTAGATTCGGATGCTTATCCGATATTCTCTATTTTAGAAGAGAAGTAGGTTTAAAAATAAAAATTTGCGAGTGCAAAGATAAGGCTTTAGACGGTCAAATTCAATATATCATTACAAAACATAGCAATATGCGCATTATTTTAGCAATTATCATATCAATTTCGACTATTTTGAATGTTCATTCACAAAATGATTATCAAAATGCAATCCAATCCTTCGTTTCACAATCGGTATTGAAACACGCATCTATCAGCTTTTGTTTAATAGATATCAAAAATGGTAAAATAATTGCATCACACAATCCCGATTTGAGTTTGATTCCTGCATCTTCGCTCAAGACGGTCACCACTGGTACAGCACTTTCTCTTTTAGGAAAAGATTTTCAATTTCAAACTTTACTACAATATGATGGCATTATAAAAGACAGCATTTTAGATGGCAATATTTACATTAAGGGTTTTGGAGATCCCACTTTAGGTTCTGACCAAATGCCCAATAATCCCGATTTAAATAGTATTTTGGATATTTTTGCAGAACAAATACAAAAATTAGGTATCAAAATAATTAATGGAGAAATTATTGCTGATGCCACCTATTTTGAATCAAGAGCAACAGCTCCTACTTGGATGTATTATGATATTGGAAATTATTATGGTGCAGGAGCATACGGACTTAATGTCAATGAAAATTTATATAAAATTATTTTTCAACAAAAAAACAAAATCGGGGAAACTCCTGCAATAATTTCAATACAACCCGAAATTCCAGATTTACATTTCATCAATGAATTGCAAACGGCTGGGCCCCACTCAGGAGATAATGCCTACATATATGGTGTACCCTACCATTCAAACTATTTTTTACGGGGCACACTTCCTAAAGGGAATAGCACATTCAAAATAAAAGGATCAATACCCAATCCACCCTTATTTTTAGCCCAATCATTAACCCATACCTTAGAAAATATTAATATTTCCGTTTGTGAATCACCTACTGCTCCTTTTGAGATTCCATATGTTAAAAGAACAACTTTTTACACCCACTATTCTCCAAAATTAATAGACATCATTCATCGTACCAATCTAAAAAGCATCAATCTATTTGCAGAATGTATAATGAAAGAATTGGGCAAAGGCTATCGAGAAAATGGAATTAAAAAAACAATTGAATATTGGAGAACACAAGGATTAGATATGGATGGATTTCATTTGGAAGATGGAAGCGGATTGAGTCCACGAAATGCGGTTTCATCCAAGCATCTCGCCAATATTTTAAGAAAAATGGGGTTTCATCCAGATTTTCAAGCCTATTTATCTAGTTTTCCGACACTACAAGAAGGGCTCTATGCCAAAAGTGGATATATGGATCGAGTACGTTCTTATACTGGCTATATTTTCAAAAATGGAAAAGAATATTGTTACTCCTTTATTGTAAATAATTATGATGAAGAAAATAAAAATGTAAAAAAATGGATGCAAAAACTGTTAAGGGAAATTTAAATTCGGCGTTTTTGTGTTAAATAAATTTTAATTGCTTTTTTTTTATAAATTAACACTTTACATTTGGATTAATATTTATTTCATAATCTAAAATTTAAACAAATGAAAAAGCCATTAATTTTATTAGTTATTACATTTATTGCATTCAGTACATTTGGACAATCCGCAAAAAAGGAAATTCCTGTATTTTCAACCTATCATAAAAACATTTATGTAGAATTACTAGGCAGCAGTATTGGTGCAGGGCTTCATTTTGATATGCGACTCAATAAAGGTCGTATGGACGGAATCGGATTTAGAGCAGGAATCGGAGGAATTAACATAGCCGCTTCCGATGAAAACAATGTTGCCAAAGTTGGATTAATAACCTTTCCAATAGAATTTAACCACTTAATTGGAAAAAGAAGAAGTTCATTTATTACAGGTGTTGGTCTTTTGCCAGCATATGCTTCTGCATCTATCCAAGGAGATAGGAATGCAAAGGGAAAAGGATTTGGACTTGCTGGAGGCTTTCTTGATATAGGATATAGATTTCAACCAAAGAAAACAGGATTTATGTTTCAAATCAATTGGAATCCACTAATCAATAGTAGTGGGTTGTCTGCGGGTTGGTTTGGTATAGGTTTGGGAATGGGATTTAAGTAAGTGGCTAATGGATTATTTTAATCAAAAAAAATGAGTGCGTGACAAAATGTAGGAATCCATACCATTTGGTAGGCAGGATCGGATAGTGCCGCAGCTACGCTGCTATTTTTCTATTCATTGCCCGTTGGGCTATGGATAGTGTCGTGGCTTTGCCACTTTTTAGCTTAGTTTGGCAATAAAATATTGTAAAACCAAAATCTCCCACTATATGTCACGCACTCCAAAAAAATGATTTTACCCCATAAAAAAAAGCATTTCGATTACAAATCGAAATGCTTTTTTAGAATTAACAATTAACAATTATAATTTACTCTTCTTCACTTGATTTAGGTTCTACCCCACCATCAAGAATATCTTGCCATTTCAACAAAGCATCCCAATGACCATTGGCAGCCATTTCAGCTTGTTTTGGCCAAGTACCTGGATTGTGCATAGTATATCTACTACCTGCTGCTACAAGTACTTCTTTAATTTTATCCACGCTAGTTGCACCCAATTCTGCCCAAGTATTCACTCCAGCATCATTCAATAAACCAGCAATTTTAGGACCGATACCTTCTACGAAAGTCAAATCGTCCATTTTAACTTTTTTACCATTTGGAAGAACAATTTTTTCTCCAGATTTTGCAACCGTCTTAGGTGCTTCTACCTTAGGAGCTTCCACTTTAGGAGCAACCGCTTTCTTAGGAGCAGCTTTTTTAGGTTTTGGAGCAGTTGCTACTTTATTTTCTGCACCAAAAGGTACAATATGAATAAAAGTTCTATCTTTTCTACCACGAGTAAACTTAACAGTTCCTTCGATAGCAGCATGAACCGTATGATCTTTTCCAAGATAAACATTGTCACCAGCATGAAATCTAGTTCCCCGTTGTCTTACGATGATATTACCTGCTTTTACAGTTTGACCACCGAAAATCTTAACACCAAGTCGTTTACTATTACTATCCCGTCCGTTATCCGAACTACTAGCCGCTTTTTTATGTGCCATAATATTTCAATTTTAATGGATTATCAAATAAATAATTAACCGACGATACTGTCAATTTTAATTTTAGTAAAGCACTGTCGGTGACCATTCTTTACTCTATAACCTTTTCTTCTTTTCTTTTTAAACACGATAACTTTATCACCCTTCTGATGACCTAATACAGTAGCACTTACGCTAGCACCGCTTACAGTGGGAGCACCGACATTGACATTACCGCCATTATCGACCAAGAGTACATGGTCAAAAGAAAGATTGTCGCCTTCTTTCGCGTCCAGCTGGTGGACAAAGATCTCTTGATCTTTCTCAACTTTAAACTGTTGACCAGCAATGGTAACAATTGCAAACATTTCTTTCAATTTTAGTGAATAAATAATTTTTTCTCAAACGAGTGTGCAAAGGTACGGGTTTATGGTGGAAAATACAAATGTTTATGAATGATTTTTTTAATTCCATTTGTCTCCAAAAAGGGATTAATACTAAGGCAAGAAATACTTTATCAAAAATATCTTTTCACAATCTTGACAAGATGATAAATGAATGATATACTTTTCCGCTATTTACTCAATAACAACCTTTCTCACCACATTTCCATATTCGGTACC
>CAZOHX010000348.1:0-4069 GCA_964579315.1 uncultured Saprospiraceae bacterium | reverse complement strand
TCCACGGTAAGCTACCAATTCTCCTTCTGCAACCATTTCACCTTGCTCATTAAAATCCCACTCTCCAGCTAAAACATCATAGTTTGCAGAGATAGTCTTATTGGTATCTGCAACGATTGGATATGTTACTCCTTGGATTCCGCCTTTACCTTTTGGCATTTGCAACCATCCCCAATGTGAAAATTCTGTATCCGTAGAACATGCAATCACTTGTGTATTTCTACTTTCAAAATCTGCTAATTTCGCTTGAAATGCATGCAATTCTGAAGGACAAACAAAAGTAAAATCTTTTGGGTAAAAGAAAAGAACTACATATTTCTTTCCAATGTAATCTGCCAATTTAAAACTTGGGTTAATATCATTTCCATTTTCTACTGCTTGAGCTTCGAATAATGGAGCTTTTCTACCAACTAATACCATACTTGTTATATTTTATTTATTTTTTAATAATCGCCGCAAATATAGGCTTTTTTGATTAACAAATCAGATATTTTTATGGTATAAATTTCAAAAAAATCATTCTTTAACAAATATAGATTGAAAGTCTCCTTTATTTGAGTATATCAATATCCAATAGGTACCTGTTGGCAGTTTTTGAGTATCAATTTTCAGGTGATCAGTTTCAAAATTTCCATCTTTCAATACACTCCCTAGTGTATTCACAATTTTAAATTCTCCTTCAATAGATTGATCTAATTGAATATTCAAAGTCGTATTAACCGGATTTGGTGTTATTTTCAAATTTTCATATTTTTGAATATCCTTGCTGCTTGTAATCATAATATGGACAACATCAGAAATCTCAGATAGGCAACCGCCCAAATCAATTTGAACGGAATAGTCACCTGTTTGTACGGGTAAGTAGGTATGTTCTATGGCACCATCTATCAATTGGTTATCTAGATACCATATATTTCCAGTTAAACTACTTGATGTCAACAATGTCCCATCTGTAGTCTGACTAGTAATTAGGCTTGGTTTGGAAGGAATTACACAAAATTCTTGGGATACAGATGTTGCAGGATTAAATTCGGAATTACCAATCTGACTTGCACGAATTTTCACTTTTCCTGGTCCAGAGATAGTAATTTTATTTTCATTTAATGTTGCTTGTCCCGCAATCAATTCATATGTCACAGGCAAACCTGAAGAAGCAGAAGCCATCAATGTAATCTCACCCGTAAAATTTTCGGAAACATCATCTATTGAAGGAAATGTAATGGTCTGTAATTGTCCAGTAAAAGACCACCCTGCAACATTCCCTTGGTTTACAGAATGATTCGCAATAAAAGAAGCACCTCCAAGAGCAGCAATATCTTTCAACTGCAAATAGTCACATTGAACTGTTCCCTCATCTTTGTATATTTTAGCTTGGACTCCCTCCTTACTCCCTTTTAAAATAATAGGTTCATCTTGTGTTCCATTGGCGATCAACATTTTTACATTAATTTGAATATTATTATAAATTTGCATTTTCTTACCTGCTTCAATGAATAAAGTATCTACAGAAATAGAGTCATAAATCTTTCCTACATCTGTAATATTCACAGAATTAAGAAATTTCATATTGTGAAAATTAAATACAACATTATCTCCGTGCCAAGCATTAGGAGAAAGTGTACTAGAACATATGAAGTTGGAATTACTTCCATTAAAAGTTAAATTATTCCCATTTGCAAACCATGATAGGCCACGAGTAAAAAAATCTGTTGTGCCGAGATTCCATTCTTTTTGTGAAAATCCTCCGAAGTAAATATTAAATAAAACATCAACATTATGATTATTGGTATTAAAAGTCCCCCCTTCAAATTCAATAATCCTAGTTGTCAAATCACTTTGTAAAGACCAAGATCCTTCAGAATTGAAATACAATTCGCTTGCATCTCCTGGTGAATTTTCAAAACCTGGATTAAAAACATTATCACCATTTCCAGTAAATCGATAAAATGAAACATTCGCACTCATCTGATTACTATAAACTAAAGAACCATCAATATTAATTGTCTTTTGATTACCCGAGAACATAGGATGATTTGTCACTCCAGACCAATCCATATTATGAAAATAAGCCTCATCTATATCTAAAGTCACGGTTTGTCCATCCGCAGAAAACGAATTTGCATCAAAAAAAACATCATCCAATTTACTTGGAAGATCAATATATTTTTCAGTTCCACCAGAAGATTTCGCCCAGTGATTCACATCTGACCAATCGCCAGTTCCTCCGACCCAATAGTAATCATGGGGTACAATCCCTTCAATATTCCAACCTACATTATTTCCATTGTCAATGGATTTTGTTGCATTGAAAGTTGCTCCACCAGTAGCAATATTATCTGAAATCGTCAAGAAATTCGCATTTACAACACCAGATGATTTACTAAAAGTAAATGGCGTTCCTGCTTCAGAAGAAGCAATGCTAATTGGACCTTGAGAAGTACCTAAAATTCTAAATTCTCCATTAATGGTCTGTGTACTCCCTTTACTAAAAATATTTTTAGATCCAGGAGCACACTCCAAAATTTCATAAGAATTATCATCTTTTACTAATGACTCACCATTTAAAATCACATGATAAAAATGTTGATTAGAACCGATAAAATCCTTTGTAACACTAATTTGAGAAGTACCCGCATTAAAATCCATAGTTAGGTCTTCTCCGTTCAATTCAAAAGTATTGCAAGAAAATTTACTGTCTCCCATATTGATTACTGTTGGATTGCTTAGATTACCCAAAATGGAAACTGTAATAGTTGATTCTACATCAAATCCATTGGTATTTAATGTTCCTTTATAAAAATTAAACCAATTACATTTCACATTAGATCGTAAATTATAAACGCCATAACTAGAACTAAAAAAACTAGCGACTCTCCCAAGATCTCCAATCATAATATCAATAGTATCGCCTTCTGCAACTATATCTAAAGAATAAATATCTTTTATTATTCCACTAAAATCGATATCACCATAAACATACATAGTCTTTCCATATCCTGCTGATATTTTACTCGTTCCATCTAAATTTCTACACGAGATTTCTTTCATTTTCACCTTATCATTAATTTTCACAATTGCATTACTGATAGTAAATGAATTTTCATCAAAAATCACCCGGTCAAATCTACTTGGCAAAGTGGAATACATAGTTGTCCCCCCAGAAGTAGATGCCCAATGACTTAAATCCTCCCAATCTCCACTATCACCCACCCAGTAATAATCCTGAATTGGAAAATCCGTAAAAGTCCAACCAACATTGCCTCCACCATCAGTTCCAGGATTCACAATAAAGTCCGCACCTCCAATGGTATGCAAATTTCGTACTATAGCATTGGCAATAGTTAAAGTTCCAGAAACCTTTTTTAGAGTCGCAAAACCATTACCAGATTCTGTATCTAATACGATAGGATTAATTTTTGTAGCACTTGTAAGTATATTTTGAAATGTAGTAGTGGTACCAGCCTCAAATTTACAAGAATTGACATTTGCGGAAGCAAGATCTATTACATTGAAGGTGGATGATCCTTCCAAAATGATGGAACCATAAGTTGAAGTTATATTATTATAAGTCAAATCTGATACACCATCCCTATTACTACGAATGATGTTCACATGAATATTTGATCCCCCTGCATTCAAAGTGGTATTTTCACTATCTAAATTCCAAATTTGACAATAGATATTTGAATTACCTAAATTCAATTCTTTTACTTGAGGCCCTGTAACACCAAAGGCATTTTTGACCGTAATTTTCTGATTATTAGTAAATAATGTACCCTTAGTTAAATTGAACGAACCACAAGATAGATTATCAACAATAGTATATCCTGCACCATAAAGTAGTAGAAAAGAGCCATCCCCTAAAGAGCCCCCATTTGAAGTAATCTGTATATTTGAACTAGATATGAGGGATACATTCCTACAACTAAAATTAACATCTGGATGCAAGGTAATATCGCCATAAATGTTCAAAGCATATTCATCTTGAAAAGAAGGAGAAAAGTTTACTCCACTCCAATTAAAATCCTTACAAGTAACATTATTAGTTGCCGTAACCACTTGTCCTTCT
>CAZOHX010000347.1:0-4073 GCA_964579315.1 uncultured Saprospiraceae bacterium | reverse complement strand
GGTAGTGCCGAAAAAGTGGGGGCAGCTATTCGGGCGCTGTTGGCGTATTGATTTTGAGTTCAATAGGAAATGATACTTAATTTTTGCACAGCAAGCTATGTTACGTTGTAGTTCTTTGATTTTTTCTAACTATTTTGGTGCCCCCTATTTTTAGGCAAAAAATAGGCATTTGTGTATATGTTGAAGCTATTTTTTGAAGCAGAGCACCGCTACGTGATAAAAAAATAGCAAAAACAAGTGCAAAAAGGGTATTTTATGGCAAAAATGTGCAGATACCTAAACAGTTACGACTTTTTATAGAAGTATGGTAACGTAGCATCATGGATAGAAAAACACAAAATCCACTAAAGCTGGATGACCACAGTATCCGCCGTTGCTGTCGCAAAAAAACCATAGCCTCCTATGATATTCGTCCATAGAGGGGTCTTATCAGAAATATGGCTTCCAAACTCCCCCGAATTTTGTCGTACACTTTCGTAAAAATCGTACACGTGATGGGACAAACTATAAAACTTAACAACAAATTTGTCTGCATCTCTGCGATATATTTTTCGGTCTAACTCGTACGGGCTGAGCACATTATCTGTCGAAACCACAACAGCCTTAAAGTCCATTGATTCAACGATACTATCTGAAATAATCTTATCAACACCCATAGCATAATACCCTGTAATGCCTGTTGGTGGAGTAAAAAAAATCCGCATACTAATATTAGCACTGTCTAAAGAGAAAGTATATAGCACACTGTCAATTTTAACTTTGGTTGGTAAAGAAACGGTAGAAGAAGTGACGCTCAAACCGTCCGCTTGGACGGCAAGAGTATAATCTGCTCCTAGGCTTCCTGTCAGTAAACATTTGCCTTTATTCTTATCAAAATAATATGGCACACTGTCGCCATTTAGACTAAGCAATTGGGCCTTAATTTCACTAAAAGGAAGGGGGGAGTTAATAAAATCGTCACCAACTGGCTGAGATTTGTAAACTTCTATTTCACTCGTCCCGTCTTCGTTCAAATAACCATATACAACCAATTTTTCTCCTTCAAAAGGAATCTCAAAGGTAAGTTTTTTTTCACGCTCACAGGCAATGAAGGAAAGAATGCCCCAACAAAATAATAATAAGCTTACGGTTCTCATATTTTAGAATTTATAGCTCAAGCTTAACGAAGGGATTAAACTAAACATTGACACCTGCTCAATGGACTTCCTTGTTCCTATCTGGTTATAATTTGCATCAAAAAATGGTTCTTGCCCAGTAAGAAGGAATGACGCATTTTGTCGATTATATAGATTATAAATTGAAGCCTTTATTTTAAACTCATTATTTTTTCTAGTCCTTTTTTTATACTCTACTCCCACATCTAAACGGTGATAATTCGGCATTCTTCCGCTGTTCCTACCCCCATAAACTTCAATTGAATACTGATGTCCAGGGACAGGTATAGAAGCAATAGGCAAGGATACTGCAGTTCCCGTTTGAAAAATCCAATTCGCACTAAGTAGCCAATGGCTTGTTAAAGTGTACATCCCCAAAACAGAGAAATCATGTCTTCTATCATAACTGTGCGGAAAAACCAATCCCTGATTCAAATCTTTAAATTGTCTAAAACTCCAAGATAAGGTATAAGAAATAAATCCAGTCATTTTCCCATTTCTTTTCTCCATAATACTCTCTACACCATATGCTGTACCCACACCGTCTTTTGTCACAATATTTTGCCAATCAAAAATGGGTGGCTCATCTGGGTCTATTCCTGAGCGATAATCAATAAGGTGAGTCATTTTTTTATAGTATGACTCTATCCCAACAAGGTAGTTTGCACTAACTTGCCAACCACTGCCAATGCTGTATTGCGTAGCATCTTGGGGCGGAATCTTATCCGTTGGTGGAACCCATATATTATTGGGAAAACCAAATCCATTACTCGACAGTAAATGAACATACTGCCTACTTACTGAATAGGAAGCACTAAAGTTTAGCTTTTTCGATGGCTCATACCGCAATGAAAACCTAGGCTCAATTCGTGAAAAACGATTGTTATTGGTATAAAAAATAGAGTACCGAGCCCCTATATTTAACTTTATTTGACGTGACAACTTATACTTGTCTTCCAAGTACATCGACAACTCCCTAGAGGCTAAAGCAGAATGTCCATTAAAATTAGAAATGGTATCAATCGAGCCTGCAACAAAATGATGAATGGTATAAGAAGATCCAAATTTGACATGATTTTTTGAGTTAAGTACATAGTCCCAGTTAGACTGAACAAACTCGTCCTTTACGAAAGAATTATTTTCATAAGTAGCCAAAGTAAGTAGGGTGTCATTAATAAAATACTCTTCAGTAAGAGATTTTAACCTAAAAAGACTATGATAATGAGAGTAACCTATCAAAAATTTCGCAAATAGCTTTGGTGTTACGGGCAAAATGTATCGGGAAGATAGCGTAATACTCCCCCATTTAATCTTTTCATCACTCAAATTGCTTTGGGTTTTATAAGTGTCGTTGGAGTATGAGACTCCGACATCATTGCCCATATAGGCACTAAAAAAAAGTTTTCCTTTTTTCAAATCAAAGTTCAACTTACCATTAAAATCGTACAGCCAATAATCAAAATAATAATCCACTTTCTCCTTATCTGTAAAAATATTTATTAACCCAAAATAGGAGGTCCTTCCACTTACAAAATAACTTGCTCTTTTGCTTACGGGGCCTTCTAGCATCATATTAGATGTTAAAACTCCTAGCCCTATCTTACCATGTGTTTCATTGCGGTTGCCTTCTTTGGTTTGAATATCTATGACAGAAGATAAGCGACCTCCAAACCTTGCGGGGAAATTCCCTTTATAAACATCAATAGTCTTTATTGCATCTGAGTTTATCACACTAAAATAACCACCTAAGTGTGTAGCATTATAAACTGGAATTCCATCTAACAATATTAGATTTTCATCGGGCGTACCTCCACGAACAAACAAGCTTGACGTTCCTTCTCGTCCCGTTGAAATGCCTGGAAACATTGACAATGATTTAAAAATATCTGATTCGCTAGCGATGGTTGGTATCTGACTCAAAAGCCCTATTGGCAAGGATACTTTACCTTCTTGAAATTTTTGGCTTCTTTTTTCTTTGACAACAATTTCATTCAGTAAATTCTCCTTTACTAAAAGTATTTTTAGTACTGTATCTGTTGTTATGTCCAAGTTATAAACCTTAGTCTTATATCCAAGATATGAGACTCGTATTTCTATTGCTCCTTCTCCCAATTCTAGTGAAAAATATCCATATTCATTCGTACTTGTCCCATTTTGAGTAGCATCGACATAGATATTTGCTCCTATTAATGCTTCATCACTTTTTTGATCCTGGACATAACCCGTTAGCTGATATTGAGCATTGATTTTAATTACAAAAACCACTACCAAAAAAATACTCCATAAATACCTAATCTTTCTCAATTCAAAATTATTTTGACAATTGATTTAAAAAAAATGTAACTGTTTAGGTCTCCCTATTTTTCGCGTAAAAATAGGCATTTTATGGGAAAAATGTGCGAATACCTAAACAATTACAAAAAATCACTCTAAATTAATTATCGAAAATCACCCTTTACTTACAGTTTAAGGAGACTATCTAAAATTCAGACAACTTGTTCGTTTTTTCTTTTGAAAACACTTACATTTAGTTGCCTTTAACCATTCTAGATAGCCCAACAAAGAAAAAATTTAATCTTGGCAAAAGAAGTCATATCCAAAATTATCATTTTCATTCCAAGCATGGGCATCCAGTTTTGTAAAATGATACCCTTTTGGCCAAGACTTAAATAATTTCACAGGACCAATAAAATGGACAAAGTGAATATGCCAATCTTTCGCAGTCGAACTCAAGTTTCCTGAAGCATTAGGTAATGTTGGTAAGTAAACATCATAGCCCATAGCCAAGGTCATATGATACTGATTGGGCAATCCGTCATTTGCGAAGCAAATAAAAAAATCCGTCCTTCTCCGTCGCATCCGTCCAATCCGTGTTCCTGCCCTTTCCATGAACACAAGAACACAGAAAGCACAGATGAT
>CAZOHX010000346.1:0-4083 GCA_964579315.1 uncultured Saprospiraceae bacterium | reverse complement strand
TGACCTTGACAAGTTGAGCAAGTTTTGACAGAACTACTATCTTTTGCACCGCTACCATTACAAGTAGTACATCTAATCTGTTTTTTAACTTTTATTTTTTTGGTAACGCCATTAGCGACATCATTTAAATCTAAACTTATTTTTACTCTCAAATTTGTACCCCTTTGACCAGAAGCTCTACGACCGCCCCCACCTCTACCAGAGAAAAAGGAATCAAATCCTCCGCCCCCAAAAATATCACCAAATTGAGAGAAAATATCTTCCATATTCATACCGCCACCTGCACCACCAAATCCTTGCTGTCCATTGACACCTGCATGCCCAAACTGATCATACCTAGCACGCTTTTGATCGTCAGAAAGCACATCATAAGCTTCAGCGGCTTCTTTAAATTTTGCTTCAGCAGATTTATCATCAGGATTTCGGTCTGGATGATATTTCATAGCCAACTTTCGATAAGCTTTTTTGATTTCAACCTTGGTTGCTGTCCTCGAAACGGATAATATTTCGTAATAATCTCTTGCCATTATTGTTTTTTTGAATGATTTAAAAAATGAATGTAATAATCATTCTATTTTCCTACAACCACTTTTGCAAATCTGATAATTTTATCTTTTAATAAATACCCTTTTTCTAAAGTATCTATTATTCTCCCTTTCATCTCTTCTGTAGGTGCAGGAATTTCAGCTACAGCTTCATGAAACTCTGGGTCAAAAACTTCCCCATTAGTTTCCATAGGCTTTAGTCCTTTTTGTCCTAAAACTTGATGAATTTTATGATAAACCAATTCAACTCCCTCGCTAAATTGCTCTGGACTGTCAGGTTTATCTGCTTCTACTTTTGCTCTATCAAAATCATCTAAAACAGGCAATAAAGATTGAATTACATCTTTACCTGCCTGATTCATTAATTCGAAACGCTCTTTGGTAACCCTTTTTTTATAGTTATCAAAGTCTGCATAGAGATATCGGTAATTATCCTGCAATTCTTCGAGTTCTGCCTTAGTTTCTTCCAATTCTTTTTTAGTTTTATTCTTTCCGAAAACTTTTTCAGAAAGCGTTTCTTTCTTTTTATCTTCATTAGCAGAATCATCCTGTTGAAGATCTTCAGTTGTTTCTTGCTGACTATCTTCTAAAATTTCTGTTTCTTCTATTTTTTTCTTCTTTGCCATATATAATTTATCTACGACTAAATGTCATTTAATTATTAATATAAAATTCTAATCAATAGGTATCATTATTTATGCCATTCCATAAAACAAGTCGAAATGGCATACAAAGGCACAAAATTACTGCAATTTTGTCAAAAACTACCTTTTTAATAAACTAAATTTTAATTCTAAAAAAATCTATTTCCTGTGCTCTGATAGTATTTTACGAATAGAAGCCAAAGATCCGTAAGACATAATTTGTCCTTGAGGATTGATTAAATATTTCGTTGGAACAGATTTAACCCCATAAGTAGCACTGATAGAACCTTCTCCAATAAAATCAACTATATGTTCCATCCAATACAAATCATTATTATCGATAAAAGATGAAAATCCAGACGGATTCTTTTCTAATGCTACGCCGATGACCACTAATTCAGACGCATTATCAAATTTTTTATCTTTGAAATCTTCTGCTACTTTTTTTAGAATTGGCAATTCTGCTTTACAACTTGGACACCATGTTCCCCAAAAATCAATCAATACATATTTGCCTTTTTGATTTGATAATTTAAACGTTTCACCAGAAAGCAATTTTCCCGAAAAATCAGGAGCAAGCGTACCATTGACAAACTTTGGTTTTTGCAAAAAATATTGATATCCTAAAAAGGCAAGAGCCAATACTAAAACGATAACTATTTTATAATCCATTTCTATATTTTTAATACTGAATATAATCAACTATGACACTAAAAAACTATCTTTACGAAAAAAATACTTACAATGATTTCAATTGATCCAAAAACAACATCCACTAGAGAATTACATCAATTTTTACTAGGTTCTATTGCTCCCCGACCAATTGCCTTTGTAAGTACTATTGACGAAAAAGGAAACAACAACCTAGCTCCATACAGTTTTTTTAATGCCTTTAGTTCAAATCCACCTATTTTGGTTTTTTCATCCAACCGTAGAGTTATTGACAATACGACTAAAGACACATTGTACAACATTAAGCAAAATAAAGAAGTTGTCATTAATGTCGTTAATTATGAAATTGTACGACAAATGACCATTGCTAGCATTCAATTTGATCAAGAAATCAGTGAATTTGACAAATCTGGCTTGACACCAATACCCTCAGATCTCATTGCACCAGCAAGAGTAAAAGAATCTCCTGTACAAATGGAATGCAAAGTCAAAGATATTATTACGCTTGGTACCCACGGAGGAGCAGGGCATTTAATTATTTGTGAAGTTGTAAAAATGCACATTTCTAAGAATGTAGTCGATAATAATCGAATCAATCCTCATAAAATTGACTTGATGGGAAGAATGGGCAGATCCTATTATGTACGTGCTAGTGGAGATGCCATTCATACGATATTTCAGCCTGTTACAGAAATCACAATTGGGTACGATAAATTACCCAAATCCGTACAAAATAGTCCTATTTTAACAGGTAACAATATCGGACAATTAGCTGGAATAAAAAAACTTCCATCAAAAACGGAAATCCAAGATATAAAAAACGTTCCTGACATTCAAAAAATATTGGCTTATGATAATCCAAATATTGCATTACATCATTTTGCCAAAAATATATTAGACCAATTGGATGATCGAGAATTAGCAATAAAAGCATTAATGTTGGCAGACACGTTGTAAAACAAAACCAACCAAGTAGTAAATAAAATCTATTTCAAGCGGTTTCCCAATTTCAAACGATCTAAAATTCCAATCATAGCTTTTTCAATATTTTCATAATCTGGATTCTTTTTTCCAGAATAAATAAAGACCATTGCCCAATTTAAAGTATTGTCCACAGGCAATTTTTGAAAAAGGATATGTTTATTCAACCGATAAGCTTCACGAATTTGCCGTTTAATTCTATTTCGATCAACTGCTTTGGGAAATTTTCTTTTAGGAACGGAAATAGTAATTTGAAAAGGAGATTGCCCATTTTGAAGATGATTGGTTACCCAAACAATACGGATAGGATAGACCGCAAAGGATTTGCCATCAGAAAATATGGAATCAATAATTGCCACATTTTTTAGATGTTCATTTTTATGAAATCGAAAATCAGCCATAGCTTATTATAACGAAAAAACAGTATTCCGATAAGTCGAAATACTATTTTTCCAAATATTATTACAGTAAAAAGTGAGTTTTAAAAAACCTACTAGATTTACTTTACATGTTTGTCATCAGAAACGGTCAATTTCCATCTACCTTTAGCTCTTCTTCTAGCTAAAACTTTTCTTCCACTTTTTGAGCTCATTCTTTCACGGAAACCATGCTTGTTAACTCTTTTTCTTTTCGAAGGCTGATAAGTTCTTTTCATTTTTCTATTTTTTTACTAGGAAACTATCTATTTCCTATATTTTTCTTAAACAGGATTGCAAAGGTACATTTTTTTATAATATTAATCAACGATTAATCAAAAAAAATAAAAAGACCTTTATCTGTTCATTGATAATAAAAATTCTTCATTACTAGTTGTTCCCCTCATTCTTGACAATAAAAATTGCATAGCTTCGGTTGGCTTCATATCTGCCAAATGATTTCTAAGGATAATCATACGTTGAAGATTTTCTTTGTCCATTAGTAAATCATCTCGTCTTGTACTAGATGTTGTCAAATCAATTGCAGGGAAAATTCTTCTATTAGATAAGTTTCTATCCAATTGAAGTTCCATATTACCAGTACCTTTAAACTCTTCAAAGATTACAGCATCCATTTTAGAACCCGTATCAATCAATGCTGTTGCCAAGATGGTCAATGAACCTCCATCTTCAATATTTCTTGCCGCACCAAAGAACTTTTTAGGTTTATGTAAAGCATTTGCTTCCACACCACCAGAAAGTACTTTTCCACTTGCAGGGGCTACCGTATTATAGGCTCTTGCCAAACGAGTAATAGAATCCAAG
>CAZOHX010000345.1:0-4094 GCA_964579315.1 uncultured Saprospiraceae bacterium | reverse complement strand
CACTTTAACGTTTAGATGGATTATTAAAAAAATCACAATCTCCCACTATTTGTCATGCACTCATTTTTTTTAATTTAATGATTATACATTTACAAACAATTAAGCGATTTTGTAACAAAATTATTCATCAATAAATTCATCAAATCATCAGTATTATCTGTCAATGTAGTCGGATTTTCGACAATATTGATTAAGTTGGAAGCATCTGTACCAAATAATTTGTCTATCCCAATTTCAAAATGCAATACAGTTGTAGAGTCTTCTGTGATCGGAACAGACTTAGTCACACTGTAAGGAGCAAGGAGATTTTTGCCCGTAGCATAATTGAAATTCACATCCCAATTATCATTGATTTCAGAATCATAAGCCCCAACCAATTTTGTAAAAATATAACTTTTCCAATTTTCATTATACATAGCAGGATTACTCAATGGATGATTTCGTCCAAATTCAGAAGGAATAGATTCATTAAATTCAGAAGGTACACCAATTTTCATGGTAATCCCTTGATAATTTCCAACGGGAATATTATTCAAAGACAAAGTGACCGTTTGCTCATTATTAAAATCTAAATATTCCAATTCTGAAATTTCGATTTTATTAATAATCCCATCATCATCTTTTGACAATTTCAAATTGGAGATAAAGAAAGCAAAGGAATCAAAACGAATGGGTCTGCCCACATATTGATACGCATCTCCAAAAATCAAATCTTGATCACCATATTTCAATTTAAAAACGATGTCTAAGTTTGAAGTTTTTCCAACCGTATTATCGGGCAAATTTTTATCACACGTTGATACCAATAACGTGGTTAAAAAAATCAGTAAAAAGAAAGGTAGTTTCATATGCAAAGTGTCTCATCATTAATCTACCACAATTAAATTTGGCAAATTTTGTTTTATTTTCTCACGAATTAGAGCATCAGAATCTGTGCCAAAATCAACATTTTCAAACAGATGGAGCAAATATATGTTAAAATTAACAGAAACATCTTCTCCTCTTCTAAAATTAAGTGGTTTTGGAAAAGAAAAGGATAATTTTATCAACTCATCATGAAAAATAGAGATTGCAGAGCTTGAAGGTAAAGTATCTCGATGAAAAACTGTTTTAAAAAAGTGAAACCCATGCTCAAGATCGATATACATATGATCACTTTGGTTATTTAATGGATGAGTGGTAGGAAGCGTATCTTGTCGGATAAAATTAGCTTCATCTATCAAACCAATTTGGCATTCCATACCCACGAATTCATCTACATATGGAAACTTACCAAGATTGTATTCAAATTGATTTCTTTGTATAAGCGTCAAATTATTTTTAATAAAACTCGTATCATTTTCATGCAATACCAATAGGGAATCGGTCACAGCAAAGCGATCACCTGCTTGGTTGACTAAATATATATCAGATAGAAAAAAAGCGATACTATCCACCGAAAAAAAATGCACTTCATCCAAAGCGTATGGCTGCCCCATTTTAAACACCAAATTGGTATCTGGAAACAATGGAAAATTTACATTCAATTTAAGGTCTGGATATTCACAACAACAGGACACTGCATCACAACAGGATTCATCAGCTGCCACGTCGAAATTTTTGGCGTTGATGTCTAGGCAGCCTTTTTTGGGTTGGTAGCAGGTGGAGAATGCTAGAATAATTATTAATATACTTATTTGATTGATATAAGTTGGTAATTTCATTTTACAAAGGTATGAAAAATTGAATTGAGTGCGTGACAAAATGTGGAATATCGGATAGTGCCGCAGCTATGCATAATAATAAAATAATATATAAAATTATATAAATATGTTACAAAAAGTGGGATTTGAACAAAATCTACTTTAAATATTCGCTATTCCAAAGCGTTTAATATTCACATTTTCAGGTTTCAGATTATACAGTAAAGCCGCATTTCCCACAATATGTCACTCACTCCAATTGTTTCTCATTAGTTTTCATTGACTTTCCCCTCATATAGGCAACTTTTTATGTACTTTTGAGTTGTACTTATCATAAAATTCTTTATTAAACAAATACCAATTTGGGAATAATACAGCGACAAGCCATCAAGCAAAGTTTGGTTACCTACCTAGGAACAGCAATTGGCATGGTCAATTTACTATATATTTATCCCAATTTCTTGACTAGACCAGAGCAAGGTGCAATAGTGTGGGTGCTATCTACCGCTAATTTATTTGCTCCGTTTATTAACATGGGGACAACCATGACCAGCGTAAATTTTTTCCAAAAATTTAAAGATAAACTTACATCGAATAATGGATTTATGGGATTTTTATTAGGCTGGGTCAGTCTATCCTATCTACTTTTTTTACTACTTTTATTTATTTTCAGATCATTCATTATTGATTTTTATGCAAGTAAAGAATTTGGGATGCAATTCTTTTTATATACACTGCCCATTGCATACGCCCAAGCATTAATTGGGGTAATTATTAGTTATATTTCAAATTTCAAAAGAATCGTTGTTCCGTCCATTATCAATGAGCTTTCTTTGAAGATATTTGTTCCTATTTTTGTTTTATTATTCGCCTTTCATTTTATATCTTTCTCCCAATTATTCTACTTTATCAATGGGCTTTACTTTCTTATTGTTTTTGGATTACTTAGTTATTTAAAAAAAATCAATGGTTTAGATTTAAAAATCAATAAAAAGAAGTTTACTCCCAAATTAAAAAAAGAAATTACTACCTATATGGGCTATGCCATTCTTGGTGGAATTAGTTTCACGCTCGTTTACAATATAGATACTTTCATGTTAGGAATGTTACTCCCTGAAATGGCACTGACAGGAGTTGCAGTATATGGTTTTGGTGCTCATATATCAAATGTAATTGATATTCCCCGTAAGTCTATCACTAAAATCGCAAGACCTATTATTGCCGAATCGTTTGAAAATAATGATTTAAAAAACATTCAAACTATTTACACAAAGGCAGCTATCACACAATTTTTATTTGGACTTTTCATCTTAATGGGGGTTATGATTTGCTTCGATGATTTGATACAAATCATGCCCAATGGAAACGATTTTGTGAATGGAAAAATGATTATTCTACTTTTGGGAATTGGAATTTTAGTTGATTTAATAACTAGTACAAATAATGAAATTATCGCCTATTCAAAATACTATAAATTCAACTTTTATGCTACCATTTTATTAGGAATACTTGCAGTGATTACCAATTTTATGCTTATTCCAAGATATCTTTTATTAGGGGCTACTATTGCTACATTTGGCTCTAAAGCATTTATCAATATTATCAAAACCATATTTGTTTATTCAAAATTCAAGATGCATCCATTGTCAAGTAATCTAATCAAAATAATAGGGATTGGTGTTTTGAGTTATTGGATTGCAAATCATACGCTTAGTTTTGAAAAACCATTTTTTGACTTACTTGCAAAAGGAAGTATCTTTTCAATTATATACATCATTTTATCCATCATGTTTAATATTTCTGATGATCTAAATGGAATTTTGAAAAAGATTTTGAATAGGTAAGTAATTCTACTTTATGACTTTAGAATTAATTATATCTGTTCAAGTTAGCTTGAGGTTATTCATGTCTTTTTTGAATTAGACCCCAAGCTTCATCTTCAAGATAGCCTATACGTACGTAGTGTTTTGAAATTCAAGTATCCATCCACTTCTCATATTTTACTTTTTTTCCAACAGCCGAAAAAAGTAACAAAAAAGACCGCCCGCTATTTATCAATTAAATACCAGAATACACATGTCTATTTACCTGATACTCGCCATAGCTAGGCTATGTCTGTGTTTTTTATTTCGTCTAGAACAAAAATATATAACAATTTATTTATTTATATTTTTTGTCGTATGAAATTCCACAACATAACCTGCCCCGCCTACGTTTTTCCCTCGAATAAGAAATAATTTGAAGCAAAATCTTCAACAACTAGCTTTTATCTCAAAAAATCTTCAAATTTTTCCTTCTTCTTCGTTGAAAAACTCCAACGGGACTTGCTATGTTGCTCGTTCTAGGGATGTACTATATACCCCGAATTTTCATTCGGGGTTATTTTTAGTAAACCCCTTTCGGGGTTTTTGG
>CAZOHX010000344.1:0-4097 GCA_964579315.1 uncultured Saprospiraceae bacterium | reverse complement strand
CCTTAGCGAGAGCCTGTGGAATTATTTTAGTGGGTCATCCTGATACGACTGTTCCAAAATTTAGATTGGAAACAGGTTTAGAAGTAACTCAGTCAGACAAAGGATTTATCGAACTCAAATTGCCCAATCATTCCCAAAAATTAAGATTGATACTCACTCCCTATGTCAATGAATTGCGATTGAGAAAAGCTTTGGTAAGTGATGATAAAGAGACTGAATTCAGAACGATTCTTGCCGATAGATGGCAAGAATTAGCAGATAAATATTGCGACAATAAAGGCGTAAATATCTTAATGACCCACTTGTTTTTTGTTAAAAAAGGTCAACCCATTAATGAAAATGAAGAAACTGATGACGAAAAATCAATTTTATACGTTGGTGGAGCACAAGCCATTTATTCAGAAAATATTCCAAAAAATATGCAATACGTAGCCTTGGGGCACTTGCATAGAAAACAGATGATTGATGAACATCCTTGCCCGATTATGTATTCTAGTAGTCCACTAGCCTATAGTTTTAGTGAAGCCAATCAGAGCAAATATGTTATTCTCATTGATGCAGAACCCAAGAAAAAGGTCAAAATTGAAGAAATTGCCTTGACCAAAGGACGAAAATTATTGAGAAATACATTTTCTGAGATCGATAAAGCAGTAGAATGGCTACATCAACATCCCAATAGCTTGATTGAATTGACCATCGAAACGCCTACCTTTTTAACAGGAGTAGAAAAACGACAACTTTTAGATGCTCATGATGGGATTGTCTCCATTATTCCAAAAATTGTAAATCTTGAAAACGAAAACACTTCTTCGTCCAAAAAAATAGATTTAAATAAAGATGTAGATCAGCTTTTTATAGACTTTTTTCAATATAAAAACGACGGACAAATGCCCCATCAAGCACTCATTGACTTATTTAAAGAATTGCAAGGATTATGATACCCATTCAACTCAAAATAAAAGGACTTTATTCCTTCAAGGAAGAGCAAACTATTGATTTTTCAAAGCTGCTCCAATCTCATATTTTCGGAATTTTCGGAAAAGTAGGAAGTGGAAAATCTACTATTTTGGAAGCAATCACTTATTCACTTTATGGTGAATCTGAACGGCTCAATTCAAAGGATAATCGGGGCTACAATATGATGAATCTTCAATCCAATGAATTGTTTATTGAATTTGAATTTCTCGCTGGACATCCACAAAAAAAGTACAAAACCGTTGTGATTGGTAAAAGGAATAAACGAAATTTTGATGATGTAAAGAGCTATTCTAGGTCATTATATCAAAGAGAAAAAGACGAATGGATTCCTATTGATAAAAAACGAATTTCTGAAATAATTGGCTTGAGTAACGTCAATTTTAAACGAACCATCATCATTCCCCAAGGCAAATTTCAAGAATTTTTGGGCTTAGGTCACAAAGATAGATCTGATATGTTGAAAGAGATTTTTAATCTTCAAAAATTTGATTTATCTTTTAAAATCTCTGCTCTTGCCAAACAAAATGCTGATAAAATTACAAATTTAGTGGGTCAATTGCAGCAATTGGAAGACGTAAGTTCTAAAATCCTAAAATCTTTCCAAGCAGTATTGAAATCTGATAAAAAAAGATATCAATCTTTGGAAACTATACAAGAAAAAGATGAGAAACAACTCAAAAAACTAGCTCAATTAAAAATCCTTTTTGAAGATACAAAATTGGCACAATTAGATTATGAAAAATTCATTTCTGACTATCAAAAACGATATCAACAAATAGAAGCAGAAGCCAAAAAAGCACAATATTGTATTGAATTTTTTAAAAATAATTTGAATCAAAAACGCATTCAGGAAAAAGATGTCTTTGCACTTCAAAAATCAATTTCAGATGATCGCATTCATTTAGAAAAGATAGAAACACAACTTAAAACCCTTAAAACACAATTTAAAAAAATAAAAACGGATGTTGAAAAGAAGGAATACTATCATAAAATCATTTTAGATATTGAGAAAAGTATTGCTATGGCAGAATACCTTGAAAATAAAAAATCTAAGGAGCAATTGCTGCAAAGTAAAATGAAACAATTCAATAAAATAGAAAATGATATTGAGAATACCCAAAAAACAGAAAAAGAAATACATTCCAAGTTAATGGCACTTCAAAAGGACTTACCCGATTTCATCGAACTTAATAAAATTCGTGATTGGTTTGAAATTGAAAAAGACATCAAGCAAGATATTTTTGATTTAGAATCTCAATCCAAAGAAATTCAAAACCAAATCAAAACAAATATTGAACAAAAAACATCTATCATAACACCTTTAGCAAAAGAAATCAAGGGATTAGCCCAGCTTTCGCTTGAAAAAAGTATCGAAACGCTACATCAATTCGCTCAACAAACCCAAACTGAGATTTCAAAAATACACTTGGAAGAAAAACATCTTTTTGCTCAAAATGAACTCATAGGACATGCCAAAAATCTTAAAGATGGTGCCCCCTGCCCTATTTGTGGATCTTTGGAACATCCCGATATATTGAAAACCAAAGATTTAGATTCAAAAATGGCTGCGACTAAGACAAGGCGTAAAGCAATGGAAAATACGGTAGAACAATCCAATCAAATCATCAACCAATTGACCGATTTATTTAGTTCGGAACGAGATTTTAATAGCCGACTCACACTTATTGAGAAAAAGTTGTCTGAGTTAAATAAATCTCTAAAAGAGCATCAGAAAACTCGATTTTGGAAAGATGTAAAATTAGATTCCTTGAGTGCCATTCAAAAAATGGTCGATCAAGCTCAAATCTTGCAAACTCAAATTGACAGCTTGACCAAAGAGCAATCCAAAAATGGAGCAGCTTTGGATATTTTAGAAAAACAATTGGAAAAATTAAGACCAGAAATTGAAAAAATACGAAAAGAAACCCATCAATTTGATTCTAAAATTGAATTACTTGAATCTCAAATTAATCCTGAGAATTATAAGAAATTTCAAACCTACTCTATCGATGAATTAAATACTTACAAAACCAAATATCAAAATTTGATTATCAAAAATGATGAAGAATATACCTTTTTGGAGTCCCAATTGAAAATCAGCTTAGAACAACAAACAAAAACTTCCACAACACTAAATCTAAATATTGAAAATCTAAAAAAAGAAGAAAATATACTTCAAAAACTCAATGAGATCATTGAAAAACAGCTTCAAAAGTCAGAATTTGAGCATTTAAAAGAAATTGAGCAAATTCTCGACCAAAACAATGATCCAAAAGTAGCTTTAGATCGGGTTGAAAAATATAAAAAAGAAGTATTTTCCAAAAAAGAAAAATTAGATGGACTTTTGCAAAAAACAAAGGGTATTTCCTTTGACGAAACTGAATTTGTCGCACTTCAATCTGATTTTGATAATAGAAAAAAAGAAATTCAAACGCTAATTGGTCAAATTGCAAAATCCAATTCTAAAATTGAAGAGTTGACTCAAAAAGTAAAAGAAAAACAAAATTTAGAAAAAGAATTAAAATTGCTACAGATCAGAGCGGAAAATATCAATACTTTAAATAAACTTTTCAAAGGTCAAGGTTTTGTAAATTATATTTCATCAGTTTATCTGCAAAATATTATCAAAGCAGCTAATGAGCGATTTCAAAACCTTACAAAACATCAATTATCACTTGAACTAGCAGAAGATAACAGCTTCAATATCAGGGATATGCTCAACGATGGTAAAATTAGAAATATAAAAACACTCTCTGGTGGGCAAACCTTTCAAGCGGCACTTTCCCTTGCATTAGCTCTTGCGGACAACATCCATGAATTGACAAAATCCAAACAAAATTTCTTCTTTTTAGATGAAGGATTTGGGACACAAGACAATGACTCCATTGAGGCTGTTTTTCAAACTTTGAAAGCCTTGCGTAAGGAAAACCGAACTGTGGGGATTATTTCACATGTGGATTTGTTGCAGCAGGAAATTGATGTGCATTTGATGGTGAAGAAGGATGATGAGCGGGGGAGTTTGGTGGAGGGTAGTTGGTGATTGGGAATTGGGAATTAGCCTTTTTTAATTACGAATTGGGAATTACGAATTACGAATTATCTCAAAATATAGATTTTTC
>CAZOHX010000343.1:0-4118 GCA_964579315.1 uncultured Saprospiraceae bacterium | reverse complement strand
CCTTCACTCCAAAAAATAGCGGGTTTTGGTGCCGAATTTTGAAATTGTGTCGTATTTTTTATAATCAAACCAACGTCTTCACTCTGCGTAGATGAACGAATATATTTTGAACGAGTATTAAAATCAGGGCCAGATGTTCCGCCAAATCTGAATTTACAAGGAATAATTTCATACACTTCTCCTTTATAGGTGTATTTCAAATAATCATCTTTTTCATTACAAGCGGAGATATTTCCAAAATCAACATCTTCTTCAATATCAATCACACTTTCTATTCTTAATTTATTTGCTTGATCATATCCTGTAACCAATATCTCTGGAAAATCTGTACAACTAAAAGATATTTCTTTGGTAAAATAACCATCGGCATCTGTCCAGATTCGTTTAAAATGATTCTGAAAATATAATTCTACCAATCCTGTATCAATAGGATTCTGATTGCAATCCAATAACCTTCCAGTCATTACAAAGGAAAAAGTATCAATGATTGAATCTAATAGAATTGGAGCTAAAACAACGTCACTATTAAATGCACCAATGGGCGATTCATATAAAACGGTATTGCAAATATCTGAAATCGTATAGTCTAAAACATAGCCTTTAGGAATGGTTGTTTCAAAATGTCCTTCCGAATCAGAATACCATCGTTCTCTAAAAGTCACATCATGAGCATTTAGGTCTAAAATCAAATAACTAGCAGGAGTTGTATCTATATGAAAAACATCCGTTTCAAAATTAATTAAGTCATACTGTTCACAAGGAATCCAAGTTCCTGATCCTGTGACAGTACCTGTATAAACACCATTTTGCTTGTCACATAAATCTTTTTGTAGCCATCGCCCTAAATCTAAATCAAATACCCACAGCGGAACTACATCAGGAGCACCCTCCAACTTTTCTTCGGGAATTGGAATCTCCACTTCAATACCAATCTTGTCACTAATCTTGAGTTTTTGCCCATCTTCCGTTTCCAATTCGATTTTAAACATACTTATTGGAGCCAATGCTTTAGATTGATTTTCTTTATTCACTCCCTTTAAACTACCTGGCAATGCGGTAACAAAATCATTATCATTTGGATTTGAAGTCTTTGTAAAGACTTGTGCTGTTCCAAAAAATGGAGCTCCAGATGATGTACGGATACTATACTTTGGAAAACTTATTTTTACTCCACTCTCTAATTCTAATGGTTTTCTTGAATCGGTATGATAGCTTTTGGGCTCACCCTTATCTAGCATAGTTAATCTTGGAAAAGCAGTTGCCGTTGAAGAACTTTTCATTGTAACAGAACTTATGAAAAATCCATCTTTTTCTGCTCGAATGAAAATATCTCCTTTTTTTACTTCAATTTGGTTAAAGATAAATTTTCCTTTAGAGTCAGTTGTCGCAAAATTATTGCCAACCAAGACATGTGCATCGGGAACAGGTTCTCCTTGTTCATCTACAATAACACCTTTAAAACTAGCTTCGATAAAAACAGTTGCAGGTTCTTCGATGACCGTTTTATCATATTCATCTATATCTTTTCTACAACTAGAAATGCCCACAATTAGTATTACAAACAGTATGAAATTTTTCATCTTTAAATTTTCGTTTTAATTAATTTAACAAATTTAATATCATGAGCGCTATGATTACTATATTGGCAAAAAATATTGCCCTACACTTTTAAAGATGATGTGAGTCTTGAAATGGTTTTTTTTATAGATGGTTTTTTATTAATAATTTATTCCTATAATTTATCTTATGTTAAGTTGGTGAATTGAAATATCCCCTATAAGTTGAATCTTGTTGAGATATTGATCTAATCGACAATCTAGTTGAGAAAGTATCAGTCATGTAATATAAGTTATCGCAGTCCTTTCAAAAACACTACATTATTTAGCTTTTGAAGTTCTAATGCGGTATCCAACTTTAAAAGTAGCCATCAGACCGTCATATTTACTTGTAGTTGGATAGACTGGATCGCAACCAAAAAGACAAAATCCCGACCATGGCTCATCATAAATAGATTTTGAGATATAACCCACATCAGCAGACAAGAAAAGTCCATTTTCAAAATAATAAGATAATCCGACAGGTAGGTATAAAACATCATAAGTCGTTTTACCTAAAAAGTCAATATAATAATGCCCTCCCCTTAGACCAATAAATGGTGCCCACCCATTTAAATCAATGGGCAAATAGTACGATATTCCACCTCCATATCCGATTGGGGAACCCGTCATTTCAATTTTAACTTCAGGAATTGGGAAAAAATCTATAGATAGGCCTGCCAGTATTTCACCTCCAATAGTTAAAGAAGAACCAACTTTTCTTTGTTTTCTCGCTATGTACGATTTCGTATTTTGATTTTTAGTTTTTTGAGGATTATTATTCGCTAAAGAAAGTTGATAATCTATTTTTTCATTTGTAATACGACTTATATTATTGATAGCAACATGTTTTCTTTTTCCTTTATGAAAAATGATAAACTCTTGCCTATTTTTTTTCAATATTTTCACATCATGAAGTGTGCTACCATCAATCAATCTAATTTCATATATTTCGTCTAAATTAAAAGAGGGAATAGATTGGGCATTTGCCAATTGAGAAACTAATAAAAACTGAATTACTATTATAAAATATTTCATATACTTGTTTTTTTAAAAAAAATGAGCCACAATCATAGAAAGTAGCCCACTCTTACCGTGTTACTAAAATCTAATTTTATTTCTTTTAAAATTGATAAACCAACCAAGACTTATGCTTGCCATTGGATAAAAAATTGTTTTACTACTTGGATGAAATTTCTTTCCAGTTAACGGAGATCCTGTAATCTCTTGATCATTCATAATCAACAGTCCCCCATCTATGGAAAGAAATAAATCGCCTGAAAAAGAGCATGTCCCTACATTAATATATTGGTTAACATAGTTAGATTTTCCAAAGAAATCTATACTAAAAAGTGAAAGACTACCACCTAAGTACTTTTTCCATTTCGTAGATTCCTTTTTCTTTTTGAAGTAATATTTTCCTCCGATTGCAAAGCCAGTGGGTAATAATGCAAAATCAATGGAAGACCTTTTAGTAAATACTCCTAGTCCCAATCCTATAAAATGAGCACCACCTCCTACCCCAAACAAGGCAATATTATTTTTGGCTTTTTGCACAAAATCAATTTTATCTTTTTTAAGGTGTTGCTGTTGTTTTTTATAATAAATGAAAAGTTCGGATGAATCTTCATGCAACAAAATTGCATTGTCATACTGTGTACCATCGTTCAGTACAATATTAATTTTATCTTTTGAACGTAATTCTCCATTTTGAGCTGAAGCAATATTTTGAGATAAAATAAACCCCACAACTAAAATAACAGCGATATACTTTTGAATACGAATCTCTTTCATCATGATATGTTTTTTTTAGTTAAAATCTAAAACCTATCTTTACTCCAGCAGATATTTTGTGTTCCTTATGCTGTGTTTTAGAATAGGATTGTAACAAGCTATGTTCGTTAACTGTCGTTCTTAAATTTAAATATCCAACATCTATAGCTACATTAAGATGTTCCTTCTTAGAAAAATAATTTATTCCAATGGGGAGATAAAGTTTAGCAAATTGGACATAGTTCAGAAAGTTCAAATGAGATATTCCTTTTGATATTCCGCAATAAAAATTGTAGTCTTTATCTTTTTTAAATTTTGGAAAATGATAGTAAAGACCTCCCCCTTTGCTTGATGAAGAAAAATTGAACTCTAAATCAAATTGTTCTATGATATAGACATCTATCGATAGAGCAAGAATTGTAGAGCCTGCTATTTTTGGAGAAATAGCTACTTCGATTTGCCTTACACCTTGAGCATCTATAGTTTTTAATCCATACATAAAGACTAGTATAAAGAGTACTTTTTTCATCTTTTGATACAAAGATACTCCTCAATGGAAATCGAAGTGAAGCTGTTTTAGCTGAAAATATATATTATTTTCGCTAATATTGATAAAAACTTCTATCTAATTAGTGGTCAAAGAACGATATTATTTTAAAAAAGTACTTCATGCTATGTGTCCATCTACATACTTAATAAGTAGGTGGACATATGTTTTTGTGTGTATATTTTTAGATAGATTTTGTTCAA
>CAZOHX010000342.1:0-4124 GCA_964579315.1 uncultured Saprospiraceae bacterium | reverse complement strand
GCCTTCACAACAAACAAAAAGGATTCACTAGCACTAACAACAGGTAAAAACACATGCCAACTACTCCACCCCCACGGGCTCATGCCCCTTCAAAAACCGTAAAACATAATAAGGAGAATCCGTCAAATACAACAAATCTTCATACGCCTTCCCTTTTGCCAATGACTTCAATAATGGTAATAACTTGGTCTCTTTTTGATACCGATGCTTTCCTAAAAAAACCATTGGACTATAATAATTGAATGTGCCATAGTGATTTTGTGTCGCATCCATGAAAATTTCTTGGGTCGTACCTGCACTTCCTGGAGCAAATACTATCCCATGCATAGCAATCGCTAATAACGTATCTTCTCGAATACTATTGGAAAAATATTTCGCGATATGCGTTCCGAAAAGATTGCTAGGTTCGTGACCATAAAACCATGTAGGAATCGCCATGCTTTCGGATGTACTTGGATATTTATCAATTACCGCTCTTGCTTGATCCAAATATTTGGGTTTTCTAAAATCACTTTCTATTGATAAAATTTCAATTGCATTTTTTAAATCTTTAGTAGATTTTCCTGCCATGTATGCCCCTAAATTGGCAGCTTCCATAATTCCAGGTCCACCCCCTGAAATAACAAAATATCCGTTTTCTGTCAGAATTTTAGTCGTCAAAGCAGTTTTGAAATAGAAAACATCACTTCTTTGGGCACTATGTCCACCCATGATGCCTACACATTTTTTGGATGGCATTCCTTGTTTATCAAATTGCAAATAATTGCGTAAAGCATCATCCATCGCATGGTCATGAATCCTTTGATACAGTGCTTCATTGACGGATGGAGTGAATTTTTTCTTCTCAAAATGCTTATAAATATGATAATCCAAATCTCCATGCTCATCTACTGGCTTCATCAATTCTTGCCATTTATACATCGACTTCCTAAATGGATTGTAAGGTAGATGTTCTGCTTTTGGAAAAATGATTCCCCCTTTCTTCAAAATGGTCAATTGGTCGTCTAATGTCAAATTGCACCCCAAAAATGTAGTATTATCAAAATGATAGGATTCCCATTTCATTTTCTCTTTTGTAAAATCAATATCTTGCATGGTGCAATCACTCAAATCGTGCCCATTGGCTTGAAATTGATAAAAGGTTTCTATTTCTGTGATAATGGGATGGCTATTTGCATTAAATTTACATTTTCGGTGAGTCATTATTTTTTTTATGGACAAAGATAAGTTTTAACTCTAATTATTTAATATTTTTGAGTGTGTAATAAATGGTGGAGGATTTTCTCCATTCCAAAGCGTTTAATTTTAGTGTATAACAGGGAGAAGTTGAGTCAGAATTGCCAATGCAATTCTTGGGTGATGAGTTTAGTTGCTATGCTGATATGTTCCTTTTTTATGAAGTAAATCTATTTATGAAGAGAATCTAACTCAACTGCTAACTTAGATTGTCATTAAGACAAACGACTCACCTTCTAAACTTTTTTATAACCTCTAAAATTGGTATTTACTCACTTCTTTTCAGATTCTCAATCTAAATGCAAGCCACACTAAACTGCTCAACTAAGTTTTGCTAAGCAAAATCGACTCACCTTCTAAACTTTTTATAACCAATATATTTCATTTATGAGTAGATTAGCTTAAATTTGCTATTATGATTTAACATTTCTATCATTCAAAATCGAAAAAATGAAAGTAATATTATTAGCTATCGGAATAATTTTCATGTCTTGTAATGGACAAAATAGCACCAAAGAAGCCAATACCATTCCAACTGAACCAATCGAAAAGAGTATTTCCGATTTACAAAAAGAAGTAAATGAAAATCCTACTAAGGAAAATCGAAATGCATTAGCAACCGCTTTTTTAGCAGAAATAAAGAAAGACGTTAAAAATCCAAATAACTCCACCTTGATGCACAATGCAATCCAATTATTCATTCAAAATGAAAATTACAATAAAGCGATTAGTTTATTAAAACAAACCATCCATTTAGAATATGGTGGTGCTAATTCCCCTGCGGATGTATTACAATTGGCAAATGTCAATGAAAAAATGGGTAAATCAAACTATGCTACAGCCATCTATGCGGCATACCTGAAAGCTTTTCCAAATGCAAAAAATAAGGCTGAAGTCGAAGCAAAAATGAAGGGTCAGCAATTCGAAATTGGGGCTGCGTTAAAAGCTTTGGTTAAAAAAATGAGTGACCCCAAAACCAATAAAGTGAATGCTGATGTTGCAAAGGATTATATAGAGATATGTACATTAAATGCATTGGTAAATCCGAATGATAAAACCAACGCAGGATACTTACATAAGGCAGCAGAAGTGGCTCGTTCTTTGAGAATGTTTCCAAAAGCTATCCAATTTTATGAGTGGATACGTCAACAATACGCCGACACGCCTGAAGCACCCAAAGCACTATTTATGGAAGCCTTTACCTTTGATGAAAAATTAAAAAATAAAGATAAGGCTCGAGAATTATATAAATTATTTTTAAAGCAATTTCCTAAAGATGAATTTGCTGATGATACTCAATTCTTATTGGATAATTTGGATAAATCTAATGAGGATATTATTAAGAAATTTGGCAAATAAGTAGGTGGACATATGTTTTTGTGTGTATATTTTTAGGTGTTGTTGTAGTCATATTATTTTTATTACAACTTGTTAGCATTTGTAACGTACATAGAATAAATATGATAATAATTGATCTCATTTCTAAAGTTTTTATTTTGGTGGAGTCATAACAAAGATAGTACTTTCATTAATTTAGTTTAGTTTTTTAATTGTTGATTTCCAATTGAAGGTTTTTGATTTCCAATAATTGGGAAGTTTAGATCCCAGTTGATTTTGATCTAAATTTTTTTTCTCTTTTGCTGTTAAAAATCTAATTTCTCCATTTTCATTAAGCGAAACAGCTTCTTCACTAAAAAAAACAAAAGGTTTATACATTAACCAAAGTTGATTTTTGCTATTATACAAAATAACTTTGTCGAATTTAGAGAGAAAAGAAACACCAAGTAAGTTTTTCTGCATTTCTTTGGAATTTTCAATCGGAACATTCATTATTTTGAATTCTCGGAATTCTAAATTCCCTATTTCAATTGTTGATTCCATGATTGTGTTTTTTCTTGCTAGACTACTCGTTAACCCTATTGAATAAAGATTTGGATTCTTATATTGTAAAGAATCCAGATTACAAATAAGCTTGCCAGAATATCCTAAGTCAATTTCAAACGGTACAGAAATTATATCTTGTTTGTCCTCCAAACTTATTTTTAAATTAATACTATCATTTTTGAATTTATCTATCTTTAGAAAGTCATTAGCAGTGAATTCTTCATCTTTATACATTTTTGCTCTATGCTGTTCAAAGTCTAAAGTCCAATCTAATTCTGAAATAACATCATTTCCTAGAATTCCGTCAACACCTTTTTCTTTGAAGAATTCGGGAACTTTATCTAAAATCAGTAAATTTATTCTGGAATGGATTTTATCCATATGTATATTATATTTCTTTTTAGTGACCGAAATTGTGATAGTTTTACCAGTCGCATCAATACCCTGAATAGTAAATTTTGGTACTTTTTTTTTGCTAATATAATCAAGTTTAGATCTTGTAATTGCCGTATAATCAACTCTGTTGTCAAATAAAAATTTCATTTTTTTCCCTTTGATCTTAACATCAACGAATATGTAATTGGATTGTGAGTAAGAATAAGAAGTTAGTGTAAAAATGTAAATAAATATAATAAGATATCTCATGGTTTTTATTTGTGATGAATATATAATGATAATAATTAATCTTTTTTTCCTATTTCAATATGAATCGATGCTTCCTTGTCCTTCCATTTGACATCTGCATCAACTTTGACAGTTCTACCTTCAGGAACACCCGTTTCAGGAAAAGTTAAAGTTCCTAATTGCATACCATTTTCAACTAGAAAAGCTAAATCATTTATTCCTAAACGAATCGTTTTGACTTTTCAAGTTGTTTGATATTCTCAAATCAGTATTACGTTAATTTTTCTAACGAAAAATTGATTTTTACCACAAAGTACACAAAGTACACAAAGTACACAAAGTATTTTTAATGTTTAATTATACTATGACAACTTCTCTTT
>CAZOHX010000341.1:0-4134 GCA_964579315.1 uncultured Saprospiraceae bacterium | reverse complement strand
CAACCTTCCCCATCACATCAGAAATGATAACTTCAACTCCTTTTTTATCATTATCAATCTCCACATGGATTTCAGCTGTTGCTGGATTTGGATATAAATTTATTGAAATAGGTTGATTTACGGGTGCAATACCTGTTGTTATCCCATCTTTATAAAAATGAATAAAAATAGGCTCATCTGAGATATTGGGTTCGATATATGCCCGATGTTCTTCATCTAATTGAACTGATAATTTTCCACTTTTAGATGCATCAATTTGGATATTGGGGCGCACGATAGAATAGCTTTTCGGAAATTGCTTCGCAAATTGCTCATCCATAATTTCATCCAAATACAACCGTTTAGAAGCAGGAATCAAATTGGATGCAGATGGAATCCAAACAGTCCAAACATCATCTATATAATTCTCATTGTCTTGCCCCCGATATTCATAGATTCTTGGACAAGAAATAGCCATTGAAATAGGTTTTTCAGGAAAATTACTATCCAAATCATAACCCCAAGCGAAATTTTCACCACAATGATCAATATCATGCATGGTTTCAAATCGTTTGTCCCCAATTTCATCTTGCAACGTTTTCAAATAATACCAGGCAAGTTTTCGCTTCTCTTGATTATCCACCAATCCACAATTATTATCCCAATCTGTATTAAGCTGATCCTTATACCAATGCCAATAAGATTTTGAAATTTCGCCAGAGGCTTGGTACTCCATAAATCCACGGATCATCCATCTTGCTTGTGCTAATTCGGGAGTAATCCCATGATAATTTGCATCCGTACCATAGACTACACTAGGATATCCCCACTCAGAAACCCAAATTTCGCTAGCAGAATCTGCCCCCATATCATTCAAAGCCTTACGCAGCTTTTTTCCACGTAATTTATAGCCATCCAACTCAGGATGAATCCAAATTTTCTCATCCGAAGAACCTGTAATATTGGATTCCAAAAGTACGGTATTAATTTTCACCTGCTTTTCCCCTACTTTTATATCTTTACCTTTTGAAGTCAAGGAAGCATTCACTATTTTAGAAGCACTTAACGTATTTCCAACCAAATTTTTCAAATCATTCACACCATATGCACTATAATGATGAAAATTAAAAACATCAAAATGAATGGGTTGGAGTTGATCTTTGGTCCGTATTTCTTGTAAATCTACCAAAAACTGTTGTAAATAATCCAAGTTCATCTCATGCAATCCAGGAGAAACAATTTTTAAATTTGGAGCATGAGCAAAAGACCCACACTCAAATTCAGGATACGTTGGATTAGATTCATTATCACCATAAATATCCGTTTTAACAGTTTCGCCATGCCCATCATACGCCACGCTAACAGCGGTTGCCAACTCTCTAGGTTGAAAATATCCTTCCAAAGAAGACCACGTCCACCAAGCATCGGGCTCATTAAAATATTCGATATATTTCATCTCATTTTTCCCTACATAAGGATATTCGTCCCCATCAAGATACAATTCAGATTTTGTAATATCCAAGTCATTTTCACCAAAAACCAAAGACATATAGCCTACATATTCACCAAAAAAACGATAAGAATTGGGATTTGTATAACTTTCATTCTGTGCCAAAATCAACTTATGATTTAAAGTATCAAAGACATGTGGAACAGGTTTTCGTTGCAAACATTGTTTGCTACTATAACCTGCATCTCGTGCCAAGCCCGTATATGAATCCACGATAGCATTGGTAGTCAAATACTGATGCATAGTTGTAAAAGCTGGAAAAATATTATTCCCATTTTTGGATAAAATTTGGTACATTTTACCATAATTTGGGTCAAAATTATACTTGTAACGATTAGTTTGTGGGATATTAGAATTTGCTTTAGTGGGCCAGTTTTGTGGAAATCGTTGTGATGTATTTTCAAAGGTATAACCTGCTCCATAAGTAGCATTTCTCCAAGCATTAAACTCTCTAAAATTATTTGAAATAGCATCCGCATTCAAATAGTTGTCGGTAGTACTAAAAGTGATATTCACTCCAATGTGTTCATTAAGTGTTGTAGTCTGGGCCAATAATAAATTGGACATCATCCATAGCCCCAATATGGCTATTCCTTTTTTAATATTTTTCATGTACGTAGGTTTTAGGCATGAAAAGGATATTCCCAACATGCGAGTTAATCCACAATAAATTGAGGACAATAATTATTACTGTTTGTTATAGTATTGAAAACTGCATTGTCTGTAAATAGACATGGGATAACATGATTGGTGGCCTACCAATTAATCTTTGGGGAAGATTAAGTAATTAAGTAATGAGCAGTAAAACTGCTCACATTCATAAGTGTATGTGTAGTGTAGTTCGAATTTGGATTTTTCAATCCAAAGGTGTGTTGTTCTTTTTATTTGAAAATCAAAAACTTTCAAAACTAATCTTAAAACGCTCTGATTTATTTTTTAGCGTTCAAATAGATGACTTTTTTAAATATTATTTTATTTGATATTAAAAAATTGCAAAATTAAGAAAAGGGAATAGCTTCTATCCCTTGTGATTTCATATATGCTGCTAATTAATCGTTTTGCAAAATGAATTTTCATCAAAATTTACCTTTTTTGTGACATGAAAAATATTATCCAATTATGGATAAATTCAGGATTAAACAAAAAAAACCATGACATTTTCACATCATGGTTTTAAATATCTCGAAAAGCAATGGATTACATTCCGTAAACGCTTTGCTTCTTAAATTTAACTACCAAAAGTGCGTAAAAAATAGCTCTGTATTTTGTACGATTACTTTTTCCCATTTCTTCACATACTTCTTTGATTGCAGCATCTAAAGCAGGAGAATCATCAAGACCTAATTTCTTTAATAAGAAATTTTTCTTAACTCGATCCAACTCACTTTGATCTCCACAAGACACACATTCTGCATCTTTAAGGTGAATAGATGGACCTAATCCCTTCGTAACTGCTGTCAACAAATCTGCATCAATTTTAACACCAATTTTTGCTGTATTTGCAATGTAGTTGTCAATTTTAATTTGTGTTTTACTCATCTGAATGATAATTTGATTAAAAATAAATAGTTTTCGTCAGCGAATTTACTATTAGTTTTTTAATTACCAAAATTATTGTATATATTTTCCCGAAGAAAAATGTTAACATTTTCCAAAGCGAACATCAACCAATTATAAATCAATCATTTACAAAAACAATTTTCCCAAATTGCTTTCCTTGTTCCATGTATTGAAAGGCAGATTTATAATCAGAAAGTGCAAAAATCCTATCCACAATGGGTGTAATGCGAAATTGATTTACAAACGATAACATCTGTTCAAAATCAGTAGTAGAACCCATTGTACTGCCTAATATTGACAATTGTTTCCAAAAAATAAGCTGTGGACTTATCTTTGGAATATTCCCCCTAGTGCCACCATAAATACCAATTCGTGCACCAAAATCCGCTATTTTCAACAAATGCGTAAAGCCTTCACCACCAGCACTATCAATAATTACATCAAAACCACCTGTCATTCGCTTTAATTGTTTATGCCAATCATCCTTTTTGTAATTTACACCTCCTTTTGCTCCCATTTGAATCGCCTTGGCAATTTTTTCATCACACCCTGATGTCACATATACCTCTGTGCCATATGCTATCGCAAACTGCATAGCGAATAAGGCAACGCCTCCCCCTACGCCTGATATCAATACACGGTCTTGGGGTTTTAACTGGCAGCGGTTGAACAAAACTCGATAAGCGGTCAGACCTGCCAAGGGCAAAGCCGCCGCTTCTTCAAAACTCAGATGCGTGGGTTTTGGATAGAGTTGACTTTCATTGATTAAAATTTGATTGGCAAATGTCCCATTATCAGGTAATCCGATAATTTCAAAATTTTTGGGTTGATAATGCTGATGACCAACCCAATGGATAGATGGATTAAAAATAACAGGCTTTTCTCGATAGACCCCTGCCCCATCTGATCCTAAAATAATGGGATACTCAATTTTTGAATACATCCCCTTACTGATCCAAACATCACGATGATTTAGAGCAGATGCCTTGATATCAACCACTATTTTGTCATCACTTGATTTTAAATTCTCTATGTTTTTTAAAATTAATTGATTATTTGATTCTAAAACAACTGCATACATAATT
>CAZOHX010000340.1:0-4136 GCA_964579315.1 uncultured Saprospiraceae bacterium | reverse complement strand
CTGCTGTTGATAAAATAGATGCAGAATTATATTATGGAACAGCAGGTGGTCGAAATGGTATTTCAGAAGCCTACGTTTATGATGCAACTAATATTAGATTGCGAGAATTGTCATTAGGATATTATTTTCCAAAAAGAGTGATGGGAGCAGGTATTAAATTGAGTTTGATTGGTAGAAATTTATTATTCTTTAAAAATAATGCACCATTTGACCCAGATGTAACGGCTTCTACTGCAGTAGGTTTACAAGGAGTAGATATATTTAGTATGCCTTCAACAAAAAGTGTTGGAGTCAACGTAACCCTTGATTTTTAATCTAAATTAATAAAAATTATTAAAAATGAAATATAAAAATATTATCTCATATATGGCTATTTTGTTTGTAATGGCTGTATTTACAACGGGATGTAATAAAGATTTTGAATCGTATAATCAAGATCCTTATGCATTAACCAACTCAGATTTAGAAGCGGATTTCCGTTTGGTTGGAGAACCATTTAAAAAAATTATTAGAAATATTTATGCACATGATCCCGCTTGGGTTACTCAGTTACAACAAAACTTAATCGGTGATGTGTATTCTGGATATATGATGCCTCCTACACCCTTTGCTGGAAATTCAAATAACATGACTTATAATTTAGTGGATGGTTGGAATACTTGGGCGTGGAATGTTTCTTATTCTAGAGTAATGGGACCAGCTTTGTTTGTTGAACAAAATGCGGGAGAAGATTTTCCTGAATTTTTAGCTTGGTTAAAGATTTTGAAAGTAGAGGCAATGCACCGATTATCTGATATGTTTGGTCCTATCATTTATACACAATATGGTAAAGTGGGAGATGACGGTAGTATCAAATATGATTGTGTGGAAGATTTATATAATCAGTTTTTTAAAGATTTAGATGATGGAATTGCTGGGTTGGAAGCATTTAAAACTACTGGAAAGCCTAGTCCTTTCACTAATTTTGATGAAGTATATGCAGGAGACATTGATAGCTGGATTAAATTTGCCAATACATTGAGATTGAGATTGGCGATACGTGTTTCCAAGGTCGCTCCAGATTTGGCTAAAACACAAGGTGAGAAAGCTATGAGCCAATCTTTAGGTTTGATTACTGGAAATGATTTGAATTTTACAGTGAAAAATGATGTAGATCATCCTTTAAACACAATCAATACTGCTTGGGGGGATATTAGAATGGGGGCTCCAATGGAGTCTATTTTGGTGGGATATGATGACCCAAGATTGCCCAAATATTTTGCACCTGCAACACAAGATGAAGTCGCTGGTCAATATAAGGGCATACGTCAAGGTATTGATATTTCTGATAAAGGTACTTATTTGAATTTTTCTCAATTACAACCTCTAGGTGATGTCCAGTTAATGGTATCTGCTGAAACTCATTTTTTATTAGCTGAGGCGGCTTTAAGAGGCTGGAATGTCACAGGGACAGCCCAAGCGCATTATGAAATGGGTATTCAAGCTTCTTTTGATCAATATGGTCTTGGTGATGCATCAAGTTATTATAATGATGATACAAAAACAGCAATACCTTATGTTGATGTGAATAATCCCGCAAATAGTTTGGATGCAGGTGACCCTCATCTTTCTAAAATTACTGTTAAATGGGATGAAAATGCTGATTTTGAAACTAAATTGGAGAAAATTATCACTCAAAAGTGGATTTCTATGTATCCTGATGGTCAAGAAGCTTGGTCTGAATATAGAAGAACGGGCTATCCCAAACTCTTTCCAGTGATGGTAAATAATAGTGGTGGTGAAATTGATACGGAAGCAGGTATCAAACGTATAAAATATATCTCGGGTGAATATTTGCAGAATCCGATTGGTACAAAATCCGGTGTAGATTGTCTTGGCGGTCCTGATACTGGCGGAACATCTCTTTGGTGGGATGTGGATTGAATTAATTGTTAATTGTTAATGCATATCAGATAACCTAAGAATATCAGGCTTTTCTACTTTTGAAAAGTCTGGTATTTTTATATTTTTCTTATTATGATTACAAAAAATCAACAAACTTATTTTACTGAAAATGGATTTTTAATCTATGAAAATTTAATTTCAAAGGATGATATCATTTACCTAAGAGATGTTTATGAGAAATTTCTATCTGGGGCAATAGATTCAAAAGGAAATAGGTCTGATTTAAGTGGATTGAATGATAATGAAACAATAGAGCGTATAACTCAAATCATGCGTCCGTCTTTGATTTTGAAAGAATTGGGTAATCATGAAATTTATAAAAAAGTAGCTCAAATTGCAAAAATACTTTTAGGCGATGATTTAGCAATAGATTTTGATATGTTAATTGACAAAGCTCCACATACAAATATGGAAACCCCATGGCATCAAGATGAAGCATATTGGTTGGATTTGCCCGATAAAAGAGCAGTTTCTTGTTGGATAGCCTTGGATGATGTCACTAAAGAAAATGGATGTATGTGGTTTACACCTAAATCTCATTTGCAAGGATTGAAACCCCATATTCAAATCAATAATGGTGGAGCAATGAAGTGTGAAGGAGATGAATCTGGCTCTTTTGCAGCTGAAATTAAGGCAGGAAGTTGTAGCTTTCATCATGGGCGTACTTTACATTATAGTCGTGGCAATACAACTGATTTTAGGAGAAGAGCATTTATTATTAATTTAAGACCTAAGGCAATGATTGAATTGGAACGAGCGGAAGGAATGGATCACTTGGGGGATCGAAAAAATGGTACAATATGAAAAATGGATGGATTTTATGGGTCGTTTGGCTTTGCTTTTTTAATATAAATTGTACTATAAATCAAAAAATATCACTTCCAATAGATGAAAATGTGGTGGAAACACCGTTTTTGGATATTATTCCATATCCTGCTCACGTCATCATGAATACGGGCATTTTAAAATTATCAAAAAATACAAAAATCATTTTGGGAAATGATACATTTTCTGAAAATGCAGCTTATCTCAATGAATTACTTTTAGAAAAATTGGGCTTTTCATTGGAAATTATACCGAGTGGCGAAGCAGAAAATGTGGTTGGTAATTCCATAATAATTGAAAAAGATGCTAGTATTACAAATGATTATTTATTGGATATTGAAGATCATTTTGTGATTCTAACCGCTTCTAGTTTAGAAGGTCAATTTCATGGTATCCAAACCCTATCTCAATTGATAGACCAATATCAAGACCGTCTTCCTTTTTGTGAAATACAAGACCAACCTCGCTACACCTACCGTGGCTTGCACCTAGACGTATCTCGTCATTTCTTTCCAGTATCCTTTATCAAAAAGTATATAGATTATTTAGCAAAATATAAATACAATACCTTCCATTGGCATCTAACGGATGATCAAGGATGGCGTATTGAAATCAAAAAATATCCAAAATTACAAGAAATTGCTGCTTATAGAAATGAAACCCTCATAGGACATTATTCTGATAAACCCCATCAGTTTGATGGTCAAAAATATGGGGGTTTCTATTCGCAAAATGAAATTCGGGAAGTGGTAGCTTACGCAAAAGAGCGATATATTACGATTATTCCAGAAATAGAAATGCCTGGTCATGCACAAGCTGCAATTGCGGCTTATCCCGAATTGGGTTGTACTGGAAAACCAATAGATGTAGCTACCAAATGGGGCATTTTCAAAGATGTATATTGTCCCAATGAAACTACTTTTCAGTTTTTGGAAGACGTTTTGACGGAAGTCATGGATTTATTCCCTTCAAAATATATCCATATTGGTGGAGATGAATGTCCTAAAACCGCTTGGAAAGAAAGTGATTTTTGTCAAAATTTGATAAATGAAAAGGGATTAAAAGACGAACATGAATTGCAAAGTTATTTTATTCAAAGAATGGAGAAATTTATCAATTCCAAGGGACGAAAAATAATAGGATGGGATGAGATATTGGAAGGTGGATTGGCACCCAATGCGACTGTTATGTCATGGCGTGGAATGAAAGGGGGTATTGCTGCCGCCAAGCAAGGGCATGATGTGATTATGACACCAGGCTCTCACTGTTATTTTGACCATTATCAATCTACCAATGAAGATGAACCTCTTGCAATTGGTGGATTTACTTCCTTGGAAAAGGTTTATAGTTTTGAGCCTATTCCTAGT
>CAZOHX010000339.1:0-4139 GCA_964579315.1 uncultured Saprospiraceae bacterium | reverse complement strand
TAAACGGCTATAAACGTTTTAAACGTTTAATAACGGATAAATATCAGTGTAACTAATTGATAATCAAATAGAATGTGAAAAACATTAATAATTCTAGAGTTTGTCCGATATTTCTATTTAAAATTTAAAAATAACGGAAACTCGGATTAATTATTAGGATTTTAGAATGAAGATGTCTTGATAAAATTTTGAAATTGTGTATGTTTGCAGGCAAATATTGGACGGAAACTCACAAATTTTATAAAATGAAAATATTACATCCCCAATAATTTGGGACTTGGTTTTTATGAGTTTCCGTCCAGACACTTATTTAGTCATCGCTTGTATCAAACTCATCAAATTCATCAACCAGATCAATAGCTTTTGAATAATTACGTCCCCATATTTTTTCTAAATATTTATATAATAAATAACTGCTTAAAAGTCCCAAAGGAATCGTTAGAATCCCTAGAAATGTCTCATTTAGATTGTCTAAAAATGATGGTGCAGAAAGTCCTATTAAAACGCCTAAATAGAAACCAAAAAATAAAATGCCAAAATAATAAACTGCAATCCCTAAGATTGCAAATCCCCAAGGACTTTTTTGATGTGTTTCTGCTAATATATAAAATTTATTTCCTACCCAATAGAGTAATAGTATTCCTAGCATGTTTTTCTTTTTTAGAATTATCCAATAGATTTCAATATAACATAATTTTTGTAAAAAGTAAATAGTGCTTTTTGAAATAATTCAGGAATAACCTCCATTTTTCAATCCGAAATTGTAAATTAAACCAGTATTTCTAAAAAGTGAATAGAAAGTCTAAAGTCTAATGAATCACACACAATAAAAATTTCAATACAAAATAAAATCGTACCTTTGTACAAATTTTGATACCAATACTTTAACTGATAATAATGACTTTTCACGATCTAAATCTTAATAAACCCCTTTTAAATGCCTTGGCTGACATGGAGTTTGAATATCCAACACCCATTCAGAAAGAAGCATTTTCCATTATTATGTCAGGTAAAGATGTAATAGGGGTGGCTCAAACAGGTACAGGTAAAACAATCGCATACTTGTTGCCGATGTTGAGAATGATGAAGTTTTCGGATCAAATTGCTCCACGAATATTGATTATTGTGCCCACGAGAGAGTTGGTCGTTCAACAAGTGGCAGAAGCCGAAAAATTGACTAAGTATATGAATTTTAGAGTAGGTGGTGTCTATGGTGGCACCAATATCAATAACCAAAAACGCCTTTTGATAGGAGGATTGGATATGCTCATCGCTACTCCAGGACGCTTGTTGGATTTGTCATTACATGGCGTTTTGAAATTGCATTCTGTTAAGCATTTTGTCATTGATGAAGTAGATGAGATGTTGGATTTAGGTTTTAGACCGCAATTGTTAAGAGTTTTTGATCTTTTGCCTAAAAAAAGACAAAATTTAATGTTTTCGGCTACGATGCCTCTTGCTGTGGAAAACTTAATAACAGATTATTTTGAATTTACTAAAAAAATTGAAATTGCTCCACATGGTACTCCTTTAGATCGAATAATTCAAAAGGCATATCATGTCCCCAATTTCTTTACTAAGGTCAATTTATTAAAATATTTGTTGAAAACGGATGCTGAAATGAAAAAGGTGTTGGTTTTTACAGGAACCAAGAAATTGGCAGATATTCTTTTTGGACAAATGACAGATGATGGGGGAGAAGATGCTCAAGATATTGAAGTGATTCATTCCAATAAATCTCAAAATTATCGTCTGAATGCAGTGACTAAATTTCATGACGCAAAATGTCGTGTTTTGATTGCTACGGATATTATCGCAAGGGGATTGGATATCGTTGATGTATCGCATGTTGTAAATTTTGATTTCCCAGATGAAGCTGCCAATTATTTACATCGTATTGGTCGTACGGGGCGTGCAGATGCTGATGGAACTGCTATTTCTTTCATTACAAATGATGAAGCACCTTTTCAAATGGAAGTGGAATCTTTGATGAAAATGACAATTCCTTTGTTGGAAATTCCTGAAGAAGTTGAAATTTCAAAACAGTTGATTCCAATGGAAATTGAACGTTCTGCTGGGGATAAAAACTATCTTTCAGGACCAAATTTGGATAAATCTCAAGGGGCTTTCCACGAAAGAAAATTGAAAAATCAAAAGGTAAATCGGGCACAAGAAAAACGAAAAGCACGGATCGAACAGAAGAAGAATAGTCGTAGGAGAGGGATGAAACCTACTAAGAGGGATAAGAGGAATTGAGAATTATAAAATTGAAGTTTCTTTTTCAAAATAAATCTAAGACAGTATCAAGTTAGGGAGAAGTTGAGTCAGAATTGCCCATGCAATTCTTAGTTGAGATAGTTGAGTTTCAAGGCTGACATATACCTGATTTCTAAATTAAAATTCTATTTAGAATAGAATCCAACTCAACGGCTCACCTAGATTTTGCATAGGCAAAATCGCCTAATCTACTCAACTTTCCTTCAAGTTAGGGAGAAGTTCTAAAGCAATTCCTAATTCCCAATTCTCAATTCCCAATTTCCTCAATTCCCATATTCCACAAAGTAAAACTAAAAATATCCGCATACTGCTGAATTGTTTTAGAAACAGGCGTGCCTGCACCATGCCCCGCATTGGTCTCAATTCTTATCAAAACAGGATTTCCACATGCTTGTTTGGATTGTAATTGTGCCGCAAACTTAAAGGAATGTGCAGGTACAACACGATCATCATGATCTCCCGTTGTGACTAAGGTCGCAGGATAGCAAATGCCTTTTTTGACATTGTGAACGGGCGAATATCCTTTCAAATATTCAAACATTTCCTTACTTTGTTCTGAAGTTCCGTAATCATAAGCCCAGCCAGCACCAGCTGTAAATGTATGATAGCGAAGCATATCCAACACGCCTACTGCGGGCAATGCAACCTTCATTAAATCGGGTCTTTGTGTCATCACCGCACCTACGAGCAGTCCACCATTTGATCCACCACGAATCGCTAAATATTCCTTACTAGTGTATTTATTTTGAATTAAATATTCCGCTGCAGCGATGAAATCATCAAATACATTTTGTTTTTTCATTTGCGTACCTGCATTGTGCCAATCTTGTCCATATTCTCCACCACCACGAAGATTCGCAACGGCATAAACACCCCCATTTTCCATCCAAATGGCATTGGTCAAGCTGAAAGAAGGAGTCAAACTGATATTAAATCCACCGTATCCATATAAAATAGTTGGATTTTTACCATTGAGTACAATTCCTTTTTTATGGGTGATAATCATGGGTATTCTCGTTCCATCTTTTGAAGTATAAAAAATTTGCTTGGATTCAAAAAGATCTGGATTGAAATCAATTTTAGGCTTTCTGAATAAAGATGATGTTCCCGTTTTTGCATCAAAAGCGTAAATAGAAGAAGGAGTTGTATAATTTGAAAAAGAATAATATAGTACTTTATCTTCTTTTTTTCCACCAAAACCGCCTACACTTCCAATTCCTGGCAATGCCACTTCACGTACCAATTTTCCATCATAATCATATTGCAAAACATTTGAAATCGCATCTACCATATATCTTGCAAAAAAGAATCCTGATCCTGTGGACGGACTCAATACATTTTTGGTTTCGGCAATAAAATCTGTCCAATTTTCTGGAGTAGGATTTTTAAAATCAACGGTAATAATTCTTTTATTTGGTGCATTCAAATTGGTAACAATAAATAGCTTATCTCCTTCATTTTCAATCACATAGTTGTCACTCTCTACATTATCTACAACGGTAATTAATTTTGAATTGGGCTTAGATAAATCTTGGATATACAACTCATTCCCAGATGTAGATTTCGCTGCTGTAATAACAAGAAATCGATTGTCATCCGTAACACTACCACCTACGTATCTTCTCTTTTTATCTATTCCAAAAATGACTTTATCGTCGGATTGTTTCGTTCCCAATTGATGATAATACAACTTGTGTTGGTCTGTTTTTGCAGATAATTCACTGCCTTTTGGTTTGTCATAACTAGAATAATAAAATCCTTCATTTTTATACCAAGACATTCCACTGAATTTGACATCTACAATCGTATCTTCCAAGATTTGCTTGGTAATGGCATTCATAATAATGACTTTTCTCCAATCA